>VHBV01000077.1 GCA_016882165.1 Candidatus Pelagibacterales bacterium | reverse complement strand
TAGGTGATTTAAGAAAGTGTCAATATAGCTTGGACGAGCATTTTGGAAGTCTAAGTAATAAGCGTGCTCCCATACGTCCATAGTCATCAACGGTTTAGCATTAGTTGTTAGTGGAGTTTCGGCATTGCCAGTTTTAGTAACTTTTAATTTGCCATCTTCTAAAACTAACCAAGCCCAGCCTGAACCAAATTGAGTTGCACCAGCATTTTTAAACTCAGCAACAAAATTTTCGTAAGATCCAAAAGATTCTTCAATTTTTGCTAAAACTGCACCAGTTGGTTTTCCACCTCCTTGAGGTTTCATTGAATGCCAGTAAAAAGTGTGATTCCAAACTTGTGCTGCGTTGTTGAAAATTCCAGCTTTTGATTTGTCAGCTGCTGATATTTTGATAATTTCTTCAAGAGATTTTGTTGCTAAATCATTATTTGCAATCAAGTTATTTAGGTTTGTAACGTAAGCTTGGTGATGTTTACCATAATGAAAATTCATAGTATTTTCAGAGATGTAAGGTGCTAAAGCATTTTTTTCATAAGGAAGTTTTGGTAATTCAAAAGTCATATTTACTCCGAGTTTGTTTGATAAATTTTTGTTTGATGCAGGCACAGCAAAGCTTTGACTGTTTTTTTTAAGGTTGAAAAACTTAGTTTTACAAGCACTTAAAATTAAAGCTGATGATATTAAAGTTGTTTTGATAAATTTTCTTTTTGAAACTTGCATGGTTGATAAAATAATTTTTAACTAATCTTAAGTCAATTAACAAAACGATTTTAAAAAAGTTTTATAATTGTTCTTAGAGTTCTCAAAATTAAAATTTAAGGTATTGTTATCAAAATTGGAATGAACAGATGTCTGGTCAAGGTTTGACCTATGTGTTGGTATTAAAATTATTGATAGTTTTACAATAATCTGTCATCCTGAGCAAAGCGAAGGATTTGAAGAGATAAGTTCGAAAATCTGAATCCCGAGATCCCTAGCTTTGCTCAGGATGACAGTTTGTTTGTGTTTAATGAGATAGTTCAAATTTAAAAAAACCAAAAAACTATGACTAAAATTTCAGCGGTAATTGTTGCACATAACGAAGAAAGAAAGATTGAGGGTTGTTTGAAAAGCCTTGATTTTGCTGATGAGATTGTTGTGGTGCTTGATAAATGCAGTGATTCAACCAAAGAAATTGTGTTGAAATATACCAATAAAATTATTGAAGGATCTTGGAATATTGAAGGTGCAAGAAGAAATGTGGCGCTTGCTGCTGCAACTTGTGACTTTATCTTAGAAATTGATGCTGATGAAAGAATTTCACCAGCTTTGGCAACAGAAATTAGGCAGGCAATTGCCAAAGAAAAAAACAAAGCGTTTATTGTGCCAATTGCAAATTATGTTGGTGCGCGTTATGTGAAATTTGGTTGGCTAAGAACTTTGGGGGTTCTGCAGCGCCAAACAATTCATGCTAAAGGTTGCAAAAAATATCACGAAGACAAAGAAATTCATCCAACTTTTGATTTAAATGCGCCAAATGTAACTTTAAAAAATCCAATCACTCATTTGGTTGATGATAACATCGCCGATTTGCTTAACAGATTTAATCGCTATACCAATTGGCGCGCCAATGATATGATTGCAAGAAATAAAATGCAGGGTTGTTTTTTTAAGAATTTAATTGGCTTTAAAATGCGTTTTATTAAGTCATTTTTTATTGCCAAAGGTTATAAGGAAGGTTTGCTTGGTTTTTTAATTGCTGTTTTGACTGGTCTTTATCCAATTGTGTCTTATTTGAAAGCGAAAGAGAAAAATGAAAATAATTAATATAATTTTAACTTCACAAAATGGTGGAGCAGAGCAGGCGTTTTTGGACTATACTGCTGCTTTGCTGAAACTTGGTCATGAAGTTATTGCAATTATGAAAGATGACGCGCCTTACGCCAATTTGGTTGAAAAGCTTGGTGTGAAGGTGAGTAAAATTGGCAATAATTTGGGTTATCACGATTTTATTGCTGTTGCAAAAATTGTCAAAATTATCAAAGAAACAGATGCTGATTTAGTTGTGTCGCACATGAGCAGATCAACAGTTTTAACCAAAAAAGCTATCAAGAAAATAAAAAATAAAAAAGTTTTTCAAATTGCGGTTAATCACAGTGACAATGTTAAAAGGTCGCTTGGAGCTGATATTATTTGCGGTGTGAATAAAAATATTTTCTTCAAAGCAGTTGATTTAGGGCAGGCCGAAGATAGATGCTTTGTAATTCCAAATGCAATTGATTTATCAGATATAATTAAACCAAATTTAGAAGTTAATTTATCTCAAAAAGATGAAATTATTATTGGTGCAATTGGCAGATTGGACAGAACTAAAGGTTTTGATTATTTAATAAAATCTTTACAGGTTTTGGAAAAAATTTCGTTTGAAGAAAATTTAAATAAAAAATTTACTCTAAAGATTGCAGGTTCTGGTTATTTTGAGCCAGAATTAAGAGCTTTGGTTAAAGAATTAAATTTGGAAGATAAGGTTGAGTTTTTGGGTTGGATTTCTGACAAAAAAGAATTTTTTTCTAAAATTGATATTTTCTGTTTGCCGTCACTTAATGAGCCTTTTGGAATTGTTTTGCTTGAATCAATGAAATTCGCAAAACCGATAGTTTCAACTGACGCTGATGGTCCAAAAGAAATTTTAAAAAATGAAGTTGATGCTTTAATTGTAAATCTAAAGCCTATAGAAAAACTTGAAGAAATAATGGCTAGAAGTTTTTTAAAAGTGATCAAAGATCCAATTTTACTTAACAATTTAGTTAAAAATGCATCTTTAAAATTGCAGGAAAAATATTCTTATAAAGCTTTAGAAGAAAGACTTGGTGATATTGTTGGAAAGGTTTGCAAGTAATTAAAATTTTTGCTGGCAAAAATTGGCTTTATTATTTTTGCAATTTTGAGATATTGAACTGTTGCAGTATTCGCAAAGTGAATCTTTTTCTTTTAAAGAAATTTCAAGATTTTTTATATCAATTTTGTTTCTTTTCTTAAATTTATCAAAGATTCTTGATAATGTTTCTGGTTTAATTTTTAAGTAAGAAGCAATTGTTGATTTTTTTATGCTAAGATTAAAAGAAGATCTTTTTTCGTTATTTTGCAAAGACTCTTTTAATAAAAAATTCCCTACCTTTTGTTCGGCATTAAGCAAATTTAATTCTTCAATTCTTTCTAAAAGAAGTTTATTTTGATTTGATTCTTCTTTGAGAATTTTAATAGTTAAAGAGGAATCGTTTTTAAGTTCTTCAAGCAATGTATTTTTTCTTATTTTTAAAATGCTGCATTCTTTTAAAGTTGCTGCATTAGAAGAATGATGTGTTGAAAAAGATTATTTAAAAATTCTCCAGATTGTAAAATTGCTATAATTAGCTCTTCTCCTTCACTATTTGTAGAGTAAATCTTTACTGATCCTGACAAAATTAAGTGATAATAAATTTCCTCTTCGTTTTTCAGAAAAATAACTTCGTCACTTTGATACTCTTTTAAGTATGAATTATGAGAAATTCTTTGTAGGCAAGAATTATTGAGATCTTTGAAAAAAATTAGATTTTTTATTGTGGGGACCAAATTCATTAGTTGCTAAAATTTTTTACAAAAATTGATCTAGATCAATTACTTAGATTTTTTCAGAGTGTTAATTGTGCTTACTTAATTAATTAACCTCTAATAAATCTAATTTATGAAAAAGAAATTAGCATCATTTTTGTTTTTAAGTTCTCTAAGTGTTTCCTCGGCTTTTGCAAGTTCAGATTTAAAAGAAGATAGCTGGATTATTCGTGCTAGAGCTATTCATGTAAAAACAGATATAAACAGTAGAGTTTCTGGTCTTGATGGACATGTTGCTGCAACTTCCAATACTATACCAGAGTTAGATTTTACTCGTTTCTTTACAAAAAATATTGCAGCGGAGCTAATTTTAGGAACATCAAAACACGATATGTATTTGAAAGGTTCACCTGCTTTAGGTGATAAAACTAAATTAGGTTCTGTTAAATTACTTCCTCCAACTTTAACTCTTCAATATCATCTAAATCCTACAGGAACTTTTAGACCTTATGTTGGCAGTGGTGTGAATTATACTTTTTTTTATGGCACAAAAACAGAAGGTGTAGTGACAAAAATGAAATATAATGATGGTTTTGGCTTTGCTTTGCAGGCTGGTCTTGACTATATGATAAGTGAAAAAGTGAGTGTTAATTTTGATGTGAAGAAGATTTATTTGAAAACAAAAGTTAGAGCAAATGATGCTTATACTGCAAATGCTAAGTTAAATCCTTGGCTTGTTGGATTTGGTATTGGTTATCATTTCTAAATAGTTTTTATTGAGTCAATTTGTCCACTTGTTTTTGTTAGTGTAATTTTGACAATTAATGAAGTCAAAAAGCTAATTATAAAACTATAACTCAGTTGTTTATGTATGGTCTTTTGTCTCTTTATTTGGGATATTTGATATATTTAATAATTTTTTTTCGTTCTTCAAAAAGTGGTAATTCTTTATATAAAAAAATTACCATCTTTTTGGGAATAAAATTATTATTTTTAACACTTTTATACTTCGCTTTTTTTGATAATAAGATAAGTAAAAAAGAACGCCAAGAAAATTTAGAAAAATTAATAACAAAAACTTCATATGGAATTAGGTTTTAGTTGAAATTTCACGATTACAATTTGCAGTAACTGCAATTTATCACTTCTTATTCGTCCCACTTACTCTAGGTTTAGCAATAATTTTGGGTATAATGGAAAGTGTCTATGTGATGACAAATAAATCAATTTGGCGTGATATGACCAGATTTTGGGGTAAACTTTTTGCAATAAATTTTGCAATGGGTGTTGCAACCGGAATTACTATGGAATTTCAATTTGGAACTAATTGGGCTTATTATTCTCATTACGTTGGTGATATTTTTGGAGTTCCTTTGGCAATTGAAGGTTTGATGGCATTTTTCTTAGAATCAACTTTTGTTGGGTTGTTTTTATTTGGTTGGGACAAATTATCAAAAGCAAAGCACTTATTGGTAACTTGGTTGATGGCAATTGGAACTAACTTATCAGCTTTATGGATATTAATTGCAAATGGTTGGATGCAAAATCCAGTAGGTGCAAAATTTAATGCTGAAACAATGAGAATGGAACTTCATTCTTTTTCTGAAATATTTTTTAATGAAGTTGCTCAGTCAAAATTTGTTCACACAATCAGTGCTGGTTATGTAACTGGAGCGATGTTTGTTCTTTCAATTAGTTGTTATTATTTGTTGAAAAAATCAAATTTAGAGATTGCTCGTCGTTCAGTTATTGTTGCATCTTCATTTGGTTTAATGGCAGCACTTTCAGTTGTTGTTTTAGGTGATGAGAGTGGCTATGCAACTGGTGCTAATCAAAAAATGAAATTGGCGGCAATTGAGGGAATGTGGGAAACTGAAGAAGCTCCAGCGGGTTTAACATTATTTGCAATTCCAGATCAAGAAAAACAAGAAAATAAATATGAAGTTAAAATTCCTTATGTTTTGGGTTTAATGGCCACTCGTTCAGTTGATAAAGAAATACCGGGAATTAAAGAGCTAGTTAGTGAGTCGGAAGTAAAAATAAAAATTGGAATTGAGCAATATAAAATTCTTAAAAATGTTAGAAATAAAACTAGTGAAAATTTAGAAAAAGACAAAGAATTTTTGAAGAATAATTATGATAAAATAGGTTATGCTTTGTTGCTTAAAAAGTATCGCCAAGATATTGAAAATGCCAATGAAGATGAAATAAAGAAAGCTGCTTTTGATACAGCCCCAAACGTTACCCCTTTGTTTTACGCATTTCGAGTAATGGTTGCTTTAGGATTGTTCTTTATAATTCTATTTGCGACATCTTTTTATCAAATGAATATTAAACGCAATTTTGACAAAAAATGGTTTTTGAAAATTTGTTTTTATGCTCTGCCTTTACCTTGGATTTCGGCTGAATTTGGTTGGATTGTTGCTGAGTATGGACGTCAACCTTGGGTGATTGAAGGAATTTTGCCAACTAATTTGGCGGTGTCATCTGTTTCATCTGGAAATGTTTTAGCCAGCCTTATTAGTTTTATAGTTCTTTATACAACCTTGTTGGTTGTTGATCTATATTTGATGACAAATGTTATGCTCCCCAAAAATCAAGATAAATTCAAGAGAGTATTTTCGGCAAAATTCCGTTTAAATTCTGCTTCAAATTCCATTGGGCTTTTGTAGTGTAATTTTGAGTG
>VHBV01000076.1 GCA_016882165.1 Candidatus Pelagibacterales bacterium | reverse complement strand
AAAACATTGTTCTGTTTCTATTATATCAAAAAAAGAAAGAGCACTGTTGATAATGAAAGCGCTATATCGAAAAAATAACTAAATCTAATTAATAGAAATCCCACAAAACTTATGAAAAAGTTTACAATATTAGTAGTTTTGACTCTATTTACTTTTTCTTGCACATCAACTTATGAAAAAGAAATGATCAAAACTAGCAAAAGCAGATCAGCTTCTCAACGCATTAATTCAGGACAAGAAAATAATGAAAATATCCTCAAAGAACTGGATTAATAAACTATTTTTATCTCTGCTACTATCAACTTATTTAAATTGTTGTTCTGTTCCAGATAGTTCAAATTCAGCATCTTGGTATGTGAATCCTAAAGAAAATGATTCACAAAATCTTTATGGAGTTTCTTATGGAGCAAATTTAGAAGAAGCTACCAAAGCCGCTCTCTCCGATGCTGCCACTCGTCTAAATGTCAGTATTTCTTCCAACTCAACACTTTTGCGCGAAGAAAACAAGCATGATATTAACGAGGAAACTAGACAAAAAATAGAACAAATAGTTCAGAAAGTTGACTTTGGAAATTTTAAAGTAAGCAAAAGCAAAGAAATAAATCAGAAAATATTTGTCGAGGTCAAAATAGATCGCAAAAACTTCATTAAAATTCAAAAAGAAAATATCACATTTTTAGAAGAAAAAATTAACAACCTAGAAAAAACAATAGAAAAATCTAATCCTATACAGAAAAGAGTTACTTTTTTAAAGTTAGTTGATCTTGCAAAGGAAGTTGAGCTTAAAATTAGAATTTTAAAAGGTGCAGGAGAAGAATTAGAATTAAAAAATATTTTAAGTAAAAGAGAATTTTTTGAAAATCAGCTGAATCTTTTAACCAATAAGATTGAGTTTTACCTTGAAATAAATTCAACTAAAGAAATGTCTCAACTGATAAAAAAATCTTTAACCAAAGAAAATATCATTATCAGTAATTCTCGTAATTCAAAAACAAATCAAATTCTACTAAATATAAAATCTTCCTCAAAAAACGAAAAAATTTACTCTGCTTATATTACAAAATTATATGTCGATTTTGAAAACTCCATAAACGGTCAAATTATTGCCGCAAGCTCTTTAGAAGTTATGGGAAGCTCTGCTATTGATGAAAAACAATCTTACTTATCGGCTCTAAAATCATTAGAAGATAAAATTGAACAAAATGGAATTTTAAAAATAATTGGAATCACCAACTAAACCATAAATATGAAAAATTATTTGATTTTAGCACTGTTTTTAATTGTTTCTTGTTCTCCAACAATAAGAAACTTTGATAATTACCAAAAACAATTTTTACCAAAAAGCTCTTTTTTACCAAATAAAGAGGCATTAGAAAACAAAGCACCAAAAATTGTTGTTTTTCCTTTAGATGAAAACGACAATCAAATTGCAATTCAGGCAACTTTAGGAAGCACAATTGCAAATAACATAGAAAATATTATAGCAAAAAATCGCCTAGGAGAAATAGTTGATCGTAAAGCAGGTCAGAAACTACAAAAGGAAATTGCTTTAGCTGAAATGAATAGAAGCGGAATTTACAAAGGTCCAATTATTGCTGACTATGCAGTTTCTGGAGCAATCTCAAACGCAGCTTTTACAAGTCAATACAAAGATGGCTATGTCTATATTGATCCAAGAAATGGACAATTTATAACTGTTCCACCAAAATATTATTACACTTCAAATGTTGTGGGTAATTTAAAAATTTACGAACTCCCTTCACTATCAGTTGTTGAAGCAATTGAGTTTTCAAATGAAGAAAGTCGCAGCGAAAATGTTAGACAAGATGGAGGATTATCAGTTGGCGCAATACAAATTGGTGGAAAAAAACAAGACGGTGCTTCTCGTGACGATAATTTAGTTAGAAAATCAAGCGGTAACGCAATAGAAAATATAGAAGTAAATTTGAAAAACTTTTTTGCTAAAAAAGGCTATATCTTAGAAAAAAGAATTGATGGTAAAAAATCAATTTTCAAAATTAACTTAGGCTCTCTTGACGGCATAAAACAAGGTGATAAATTTGAAGTTATAACGCTAATTGAAAGCCAAAATCCAATTACCCAAGAAAATGAAATTGAAAGACAACTAATCGCTCAAGGTTTTGTCAGCGATAAAATTGATCTTAAAAGCTCTTGGATTATAATCGAAAACTCGGAAAAATCTGATAAAATTAGACTCGGAGACATTGTTAAAATAAAGTATGAAAAGAAGTTTTTCGACAAGATTAAGAAATTTTTCTTCTCACTTTTTTAATTACTATCTCTAATAAATATAGGCAAAAAAATATCTTTTAACCTGTCAGAATCATTGCCTAAGCTATTAAATATATAAATTGAAAATAATAGATTTGTGATTTTGCAATATTTTCAACTCAATAAAATTGTTTTTTATAAACATGGAATTTAAAAATAACTTAAAAGAATTATCTGATTCATACGAATATTTCATATTTGACATATGGGGAGTAATTCACGATGGCACTCACATTTATCCAAATGTTATTGAAACACTTAGTTTCCTGCGCTTACAAAATAAGAAAATATGTTTTTTGTCCAATGCTCCAAGACGTTCATCAAAAGTAGGTGCAGTTTTAAAAAATATGGGCATTACAGAAAATCTTTATGATTTTATTTTAACATCTGGCGAAGCAACATTCATTGAGCTAAAAAAGAACCAAGAAAATAACTTCAAAGATTTTGGCAAAAAGTACTTTTACATTGGACCGCAAAAAGATATAGATTTACTTGAAGGCTTGAACTATGAAATAGTTGAAAATGCTTCAGAAGCTGATTTTGCAATTACAACTGGTTTTGATAATGAATCTTCAACTTTAGAAGAAAAAATATCTCAGATTGAAGAAGCAAAAAAAGCAAATTTAGAATTAATTTGTGTCAATCCAGATCTTATTGTTGTTAAACAAAGTGGTCTTGAAATGATATGTGCAGGCGTTATAGCAAAAGAATATCAAAGAATTGGAGGTAAAGTTCATTATTTTGGCAAACCCTATAATTTAGTTTATAAAATAGTTTGCGAAAATTTTAATAATGCTCATAATTCAAAAATCCTTGCCGTAGGAGATGCGTTAGAAACAGATATAAAAGGTGCCTTAAATTCCAATATTGACTGCGCTTTAATAACTGGAGGAATTTTATCTAATCAACTTGGAATCAAATACGGCCAGCAAGCAGAAAAAAATAAACTTGAAATGATTTGCAAAAATCATCAAATTTACCCAAAATTTGTAATTCCTGGTTTATAAGAAAACTGTTATTAAATCATAATTTTTGTAAATAAGAACTTAATTCTTACTTACAACCATGTGTTTGGTAACAGTTATAACTAAATCTAAAATTAATTAATATCTTTATGTATTACTCAAGAAAAAGAAGAAGATCAAAAAAACTATTTTCAGCATTGGTAATACTAGCATCAATACTATTCTTAGCTACTGGATTTTTTATTAATAGAAACTCTAGTGGACTTTTAGTTGCAAAAGTAAATGAACAAAAAATTTATAAAACAGAAATTGGAGCAAAGCTGCACGATATTTTTAGCGGACAAAATAGCTCGGTAAAAACTCCTGAAATTGAAAAATTACCAAAAGAAGTTTTGGAAATTCTAGTTAAAGAAATATACTTAGAAAAAGAGTTGGTAAAAAAAGCTCAAAGTGAAGGACTTGAGAAAGATCCTGAAATTAAAAGCCAAATTGAGCAAGCTAAAAATAAGATCCTACGTCATGCCTACTTAAATAAACTCACTTCAGAAGCTGCAACAGAAGAAAAAGTAAATAATAGATATCTTGAACTTACTAAAGATTTGGAAGGTAAAAAAGAATATCAAATATCTCACATTCTTGTTAAAACTAAAGAAGAAGCCGAAGATATTTTACAAAAACTTAAGAAATCTAAGTTTGCTGAGTTAGCAAAAAAATACTCGATAGACAAAGAAAGTGCTTCAAATGGTGGAAATCTTGAATTCATGGTAGAAGATAATTTAGTAAAAGAAATTGCAGAATCTGTCTCTTCCTTAAAAGTTAACGAAGTTTCTCATCCTATTCAAACCAAATTTGGCTGGCACATTATAAAACTTAATGAAGTTAAAGAAGCAAATCTTCCAGCTTTTGAAAGTATAAAAGAAAGCATTAGGGAACAAATTAAACATAATATTGCGAATGAAACCAACTCTAGAATTACAAAAGATATTAAGATAAAAATTTTGATTAAGCTAGAACCAGAATTAGAAGAAGACTCCAAACAAGAAATTCCTACAACAAATGCAGATAATGCTGTGGAATCAAATTTAGAAAGCTCTTCTAATGAACAAAATACTGAAAAAGTAACTACTTCACAAGATTCTAAAAAAATTAAAAATGAAAATTCTTCTGAAGAACACGAGATAAAACAAGAAAACAAAGAAGAAGAAAAAGCTTCTTCTAAAGAAAAAAATAATGCAAAAAAATCAAACTAGTCACTTTAGTAAATCACAAAATCAAAACTCCAAAAAGTTTTATCGCGCTAAAACGGGAAATAACATAGTAATTTATGGAAAACATCCCGTTTTCAGTGCAATTCAGAAAAAACGTCGTAAAATTATACAAATTTTGGTTACTAAAAACACTCAAAATGAATTAGACGAATTTTTGAAAAAAAACAAAATTTTTGAATATAAAAATCTTATAAAAATTGTAGATCCTAATCAGCTAGACTCTTTACTTGGAAAAGATCAACTACATCAAGGAATTGCAATTGAGTGTTCAAAACTTCCTATAAAAAATCAATTTGAACTTTTAGAAGAACTGCATTCTCTAGAAAAAGAAAAGTTACCAAACCTACTTCTTCTTGATCAACTATCAGATCCTCAAAATATTGGAGCAATAATTAGAAGTGCTGTTAGTTTTGGTGTTACAAAAATAATTTTCTGCGAACATAATGCTCCTAAAGAAAGCGCTACTATGGCACGTTCTTCAGTTGGAACAATTGAAATGGCTGATATAATAGTGGTTACTAACTTTAGTAACTTGATTGAGAAACTAAAAAAAATTGGATATTGGTGTATTGGACTTGATGGATGCTCTAACCACTCAATTTGTGAAATAAAAAATTATGACCATGTAGCTTTGGTTGTTGGTTCTGAGGGAAATGGAATAAGAGATTTAGTAAAAAAGAATTGCGATATTTTAACTAAAATTGCAATTAATGAAAATGTTGAAAGCCTTAATGCATCTGTTGCTACATCAATTGCACTTTATGAATTATCAAAAAAGTAATTTATATGAAATATAACAACATCGCTGTAATTGCAGCTAGAAATAACGATGATGCGACAAATAAAAAAGACTTTTTAATAGAAAAATACGGCTTTAAAGACATTACGAGTAATAGTCTGAATGTTGAAAATATTGATTTAGTTATTGCAATTGGTGGTGATGGATTGATGTTGAAACTTCTTCATGAATATGAAAATAAGAAAATATCACTTTATGGCATAAATTGTGGCACAGTAGGTTTTTTAATGAACTCATTTAATGAAGGAAATTTTATTGAAATAATAAATAGAGCTGAAGAGTCAACCCTTCATCCTCTTAGAATGGAAGTTTTAACTCAAGAAAATGAGAAACAAATTCATATTGCAATCAACGAAGTTGCCCTTCTAAGACAATCTAGCCAGGCAGCAAAAATTAAAATTAAAATTAATGATCGTGAAAGAATCGAAAATTTATCAGCAGACGGAGTTTTAGTTGCAACACCTGCAGGTAGTACAGCTTACAATTTATCAGTTCGTGGACCAATAATTCCTTTTAATTCACAAATAATTGCTCTTACTCCTATAAGCCCATTTCGTCCTAGAAATTGGCGTGGAGCTCTTTTACCATCAAACAGCAAAGTTGAGTTTGAAATTATAGATGCAAATTCACGACCTGTAAGCGCAACAGCAGATTCTAATGAAGTAAAAAATGTAAAAAAAGTTACTGTTTTTGAAGACAGATCTATAGGATTTAAGATATTGTTTGATCCAAACCACTCTCTTGAAGAAAGAATTATAAAAGAACAATTTGTATAAAATATTTTCCGCTTTTCTTTTACAAAAAGCTCGCAATGACGGCTGGAGAAGCATTGCAATGAAGAGTTGGTTGCAATAAAATAGTCTGTTAATCCTCAAAGGTATAATTAACCAAAAAATTTTAGCTAAGTGATTGACTTTTAATAGTTGTTTTTTATATTTCTACGCCTCTTACACAAAGAAAATCACTTTCTTTGTTTTTTTAGGAAATTAAAAAAATGGGTTTGTAGCTCAGCTGGTTAGAGTGCGCGCCTGATAAGTGCGAGGTCGGAGGTTCAAGTCCTCCCAGACCCACCATTTTTTTTCTTAATAAAAACCAAGTTAAACAAAAAATATCACTTCCG
>VHBV01000075.1 GCA_016882165.1 Candidatus Pelagibacterales bacterium | reverse complement strand
GTAAGGCCATATTGGTTATTGGGAGCTACAATTGCAAAGTTCATTTTGCCTTGTGAAATACAGTAACTTACAATTTTCTCAATTTGAGTTTCTATTAAAGTTCCTGCAAGAAAAATTCCACCATTTGGATTTATATAGTTAGATAACTTTTGATTATTAGAAAAAGAAATAACAGTGATTTGGTTATTTTTAACTAAAGGTTTTATTGCTTCTATTGATTGTGTGAAAACTGGTCCAATAACAATTTTTATCCCTTTTTTTACTATATTTTCCTCAAAAGATTTTACAATATCTTGTTCAATATTTTTACTATCAACTGGAACTAATTCTATGTTATTGTTTGGATCGTTATCAAAAAGCGACATTGTAGCTGCATTAAACAAATGAGTTCCAAGATCTTTATTTTTTCCAGATAGAGGTAAAAATAAAGCAACTTTAATTTTCTTCTTGTTAGATTTGACAGTTTCTAAATCACGACTTTCAATTGATTGAGAAAAGTTTTGAGGTGGAGTGATTGTGTTTTCTTCTGTTTTCTCTAAAACAAGTTTACCATTTGAAGGTTGCTCATTTTGTTGTAAGGTATTACAACCAAAAATAGAAAGTACTAAAATTACTGAAATAACTTTAAAAATAGTTTTCATTTGTAGATGAATTGTTAAATTTAGAAAAGCTTGAAAGTAAGTCTAATTTAAAAGTCAAAAAATATGCAAGATTTTTCCCCAATAAATTCATTTTTTTCTGAACAAAAAATTGAAAATGCTCTTTATGTTGTTGCAACTCCAATTGGTAATCTTGCAGACATTACCTTGCGTGCTCTAAATATTTTGCAAAAATCAGACTTTATTGTTTGTGAAGATAGCAGAATTACATCAAGGCTTTTAAATCATTATAAAATAAAAGATAAAAAACTAATAGTTTACAATGATCATGCTGATCAGAAAAATAGAGAGAAGATTTTGAACTTTCTAATTCAAGGAAATAGTATTGCTTTGGTTAGTGATGCTGGAACTCCATTGATTTCTGATCCAGGTTATAAATTGGTTTGTTATGTTCGTCAGTATAACCAGAAAGTGATTCCAATTCCAGGTGCTTCTTCAGTTGTTTCAGCATTATGTACCAGTGGACTTGCCTGTGACAATTTCTTGTTTCTTGGATTTTTACCTGCAACAAAAATACAAAGATCAAACCTGCTGAAATCTTTATCGAAAAATTATACATCAGTTTTTTTTGATTCTCCAAATAGAATTCTGGCATCATTAAATGATATTTCCGAGATTTTTCCTGAAAGAAAAATTGCTGTTGCAAAAGAATTAACAAAGTTACACGAAGAAATTATTTCTGGAAAAGCAATAGATGTTATAGAATTTTTTGAAAATAATCCTCAGAAAGTAAAAGGTGAGTTTGTTTTGATTATTGAAAAAGCAGCAAAAGAAGAAAAAAATTTAACTCAAGATCAGTTAGAAGAAGAAATTAAAAGTTATTTTAATAAAGGTTTTTCAATAAAAGAGTTGTCTCAAAATTTATCAGATATTTATGAACTGAATAAAAAAGATGTTTACCAATTAGCTTTAAAAGTTTCTAAAGATAAGAACTAGACTATATTTTTAACACCACATAAAAATAAAAATGAAAAAAAATACTTACCAATTCGGCGTTATGGCCGAAAAAATTTCAATATTTTTACTAAGAATAAAAGGCTATAAAATTTTATTTTGGCGCTATAAAACTTATTTGGGCGAGATTGATATTATAGCAAAAAAAGGCAATCTGATTGTTGTTGCAGAAGTTAAAGCAAGAAAAAGTCACTTATTGACAGAAGATGTTCTAAAAATAACACAAGTAAAACGCATTAAAAATGCCACTGAAATTTTCTTAAGTAAAAACCATCAATTCAGAAAATGTTCAATTAGGTTTGATTTCTTTTTAGTTGGTAAATTTTTGTTGCCAAAGCATTATAAAAATTTTTATTAGGCAATCTTTGCTGTAGGGTCTTGATATTTAGAAGTGTAATTATAATTTAGATCTCTACTTACTTAAAAAGCTTAAGAAATAATTGGGTTGCTTTCAGCAATTGCGTGGTTCTTTCTTACTTTTTTGTTTTTTTAACAATTAATATATTCTTGTGAAACCAGTAAAAAATCAGACAGTTGCTACAACTAATTTCGACAAATTATTCCGTATAAATGAGCAAATCAAAACTTCGGAGATAAGATTAATTGATCAAGATGGAAAAATGGTTGGTGTTACATCAACTTCTCAGGCTCTAAAAATGGCCCAAGATGTTGGTTTAGATTTGGTGGAAGTTTCTCCAAACGTTAATCCTCCAGTCTGCAAAATTGCAAATTTTGGTAAAATGAGATACGAGCTGCAAAAAAAAGCTTCTGATGCAAAAAAGAAACAAAAAGTTGTTGAAGTAAAAGAGATAAAAATGTCATTTAACATAGGTAAGGGTGACTATGATACAAAAGTAAAACATATTCAAAAGTTCATAGAAAAAGGCAATAAAGTAAAAGTAAGTATAAAAATGAAAGGAAGAGAAATAACTCACCTTGAAATAGCAAAAGAGATGATGGCAAATCTTCTAAAAGATACTGAAGCTTTTTCTAAACCGGAGTTAAATGCTAAGTTGGAAGGAATGCAAATGGTTGTGGTTTTGGTGAAAAAGTAAGTAATATTCAATAAATTTATATAATCTAAACATTAAAAAAATATGCAGGAATTAATAGATCAAGTAATTGAATTTTCTTCTAAAAAAAACCACAGCAAAGATTTTTTATTAGAGCAATTTCATGAATTTGTAAAAATATTTTACTTACAAAACCAAGTTGTAGATTTTGATAGTTACACAACTGAAGAGTTATATGAAGCAGCTCTAATAAGTTTTAAATTTTTCACTGAGAAGAAAAACAAAGATTTCAAAGTTGAAGTTATTGATCTTTCAGACTTACAAGATGAAGAAAGTGAATATGAAATTAGCAATGTTTTTGTAAATGTAGTAAATGATGATAGGCCATTTTTAGTTGATTCGATAGTTGCTCACTTAGACAAATCAGAAATAGCGATTAAAAACATTGTTCACCCAATTTTTCATGCAATAAGAGATAAAAATGGAAAATTAAAAGAAATTTCCGAAAAAGAATCGGCGAATCAAGAATCTGTAATACAAATTCACTTAGAAAGTGGTTATCCAAGAGCAAATATCAAAAAGTTAGAACAAGAAATTTCAAAAATTGTTGAAACTGTTAATTTGGCAGTTGGTGACTGGCAAGGAATGATTGATTTTGCTAAAGAAGGTGCAAAACAAATTGCAAAAGCGAAAAATCTTAAGAAAAAAGCAAGCGAAGTTAACGAAATTAAAGATTTTATATCTTGGATTACCGACGGCAACTTTATTTTCTTGGGTGCTATAGAATTTGATATTAAAGAAAATAAAAAAGGTGAATATCAATTACATGAAGTAAAAGACTCAGCTTTAGGTGTTTTTAAATCTAAATATGAAGAATTTAAGCCTACCGTTGCTAATTCTTCTGTTGAAGAAGTTGGCGATTCTGTAAAAAATCCATTTGTAATTGAAGTTATTAAATCACGCTATAAGTCAGTTATTCATAGATATACAAATGCAGAAAGAATAAGAGTTCAAAAAATTTCTGAAGATGGAAAAGTTGTTGGAGAGTTCAGATTTATTGGTTTGTTCACTTCATCTGCTTATAATCACAGCCCAAATTCAATACCGCTTGTTAAAGGAAAAATTGCTGATGTTATAGCTAATTCTGGCTTTATAAAAGGAAGTCATAATTATAAAGATTTAGTTTCAACTTTAGAATCTTATCCACGTGATGAGCTGTTCCAAATTGATGAAAAAGATTTGCTTCGTATCTCAACAGGAATTGTTGCTATATGCGGAAGATCACAAGTAAGGTTCTTTGCTAGAAAAGACAAATATAATCGTTTTGTCAGCTGCTTAATTTTTACTCCTAGAGATCGCAGCAACTCTGATTTAAGAGAGAAGGTAAAATCTTATCTTGCTGAAGTTTATGAGGGTGTTGTAACAGATTCTTTCGTTCAAATTACTGAATCAAAATTAATTAGATTTCATGTCATTATTAGAACTGAAAATGGAATTCCTAAAGTAAAAGAAGACGCCATTGAGAAAGAAATTACCAAGATGGTTAGAATTTGGAAAGATGACTTAAAAGAAGCTATAAAAGTAAGATACGATTACTTAGACACAGAATATTTATACAACAAATATAAAGATTCATTCTCAGTAAGTTATGTAAATAGATTTAACGCTAAAAGAGGTGCAATTGATATTTCTTTGCTTGAAGAGTGCTTAGAAACCAAAGAAACATTATTTTATCTTCACAAATCTGAGAATTTTTTGATGGATAATTTAAGTGAATTGAAAATTTACAATCCAGACAAAGAGTTACAACTTTCTGATATGATGCCAGTTTTAGAAAGTTTTGGATTTAATATGATACAGGAATATACTTATTGTGTAAGTCCAGCTGAAATGCCAGGAGATAAAAAACCCGCATCAAAAGTTTATATTCATTACTTCCAAATTAACTTCTGTAAAAATGAAAATAAGTTCTCAGCAAGAAGTAAAAATAACTTTGAAAAACTAGTAACTTTAATATGGAAGGGCGTTGCAACTACAACTCCTCTAAACAAGCTTGTACCAATTGCAGAGTTAACCTGGAAACAAATTTACATGTTATCAGCTTACACAAAATATTTGTATCAAGCTGGTTTTAGATATAGCCAAGCTAATATTGCAGAAACATTATCTAAATATTCTGAACTTACTAAACTATTGGTCGACTTGTTTGAAGTTAAGTTTAACACGGCAATCAATATCACTCCAGAAGATAGAATAAAAGTTATAAAGTTTTACTGCTTAAAAATTGAAGAAGAACTTGGTTATGTTACTGACATCAACAGTGACGTAATTATAAGAAGACTATTTAATATAATAAAAGCTACTTTACGTACTAACTATTATCAAACTGATGAAAAAGGAGGATTCAAAGAGTATATGTCCTTCAAGTTTGATTGTAAACAAATTACCGACCTTCCTTTACCAATTCCTCATGCCGAAATTTTTGTTTACTCAGCTAAAGTAGAAGGAATACATTTGCGTGGTGGAAAAGTTGCTCGAGGTGGTTTGCGTTGGTCTGATCGTCATGAAGATTTTAGAACTGAGGTTCTTGGTTTAGTAAAAGCTCAGATGACTAAAAACGCTGTTATTGTTCCTGTTGGTTCTAAAGGTGGATTTGTCGTCAAAAAGCCTATACAAAGCATGACAAGAGCTGAATATAACAAAGAAGGTGTTGAGTGCTACAAAACATTCTTACGAGGTATTTTGGATATTACCGATAATGTTATAAATGGTGAAGTTGAATATGCTAACTGCGTAACTTATGATGAAGCAGATCCTTATTTGGTTGTTGCCGCTGACAAAGGGACTGCAACTTTTTCTGATATAGCAAATTCAATTTCTTCTGAGTACAATTTTTGGCTTGGCGATGCATTTGCTTCTGGTGGATCTGTTGGTTACGATCACAAGAAAATGGGTATCACTGCAAAAGGTGGTTGGGTTTCTGTGATGCGTCACTTCCGCGAAATGGGAGTTGACACACAAAGTCAAGATTTTACTTGCGTTGGTATAGGTGATTTGGCTGGTGACGTATTTGGTAATGGTATGTTACTTTCAAAACATATTAAACTTGTTGCTGCATTTAACCATTTACACATATTCCTTGATCCAAATCCTGATGCTGCAGAAAGTTATAATGAAAGAGTCCGTATGTTCAATTTGCAGGGTTCTTCTTGGTTGGATTACGATAAATCAAAGATTTCAAAAGGTGGTGGTATATTTGAAAGAACTTCAAAAGTAATTCCTCTTTCTGCAGAAGTAAAAGATCTTTTAAATATAGAAGAAGATGAGCTTACTCCTAAGGCTTTGATAAAAGCTATTTTAAAAGCTAAAGTTGATCTGCTTTGGAACGGTGGTATTGGAACTTATGTTAAAGCTAGCGATGAATCTAATGAGGAAGTAGGAGATCGTGCTAATGATGATCTTAGAATTGAAGGTAAAGACTTGAGATGCAAAGTTGTGGGTGAGGGTGGAAACTTAGGATTTACTCAAAAAGGCAGAATAGAGTACGCAATGAATGGTGGCAGAATTAACACTGATGCAATGGATAACTCTGCTGGTGTTGATTGTTCAGATCATGAAGTAAACATTAAAATTGCACTTGTTGAAGCTGTTTTAAGTAAAAAAATAACTTTGGAAGAGAGAAATAAAACTCTTGAGCAGATGACAGAAAATGTTTCTGACTTAGTACTTGCTGATAATAGATTGCAAACTCAAGCAATCTCTATTGCCTTATCCAAAGGAGTTTCAGCTTTAGAAGAGCGTTCACAATTTTTAACTAGAC
>VHBV01000074.1 GCA_016882165.1 Candidatus Pelagibacterales bacterium | reverse complement strand
ACTGAAATGTTAATTAATGAATTGACTATTGAAGAAAAACAAAAATAATTGAAAGGCAATTATGCAAAATTTACAGGAAACAGTGATTATTCAAGAAATAAACAGACAGAAAAACCGACAAATTGCAAGGGTTCTTGATGATTTGGCAGATTTAAAGCTTCCTAAATTAGTTGAAGACAGAATCAAGCAAGGTTTTTATGATATGGCTGAAAATCTGAATAAAATAATACAGGAAACTCAAAATGACAAATCAAACAACAAAAAATAAATCTTTTGTTCTTCATACTGAAAGTTTAGAGGTCTTAGGCGAACTATCGGATCAGCAAGCTGGAAAATTATTTAAAGCAATATATAATTATCAGAAAGCTGGCGACTATGGAAAGTTAGACCAAACTTTAAAGTTTATAATTAACCCTCTAATTAATCAATTTAAGCGTGATGAAGAAAAATATCAAACTTCAATAATAGCTGGTAAATTAGGTAATCTAAAAAAATATCACAAGAAAATCTATCAAAGAATAATTGATGGAGAAATTACCCTTGAAAATGGTGAGAAATTAGCCTATCCCGAGAGATCAATAAAATCAACATCTCTTCGCCCCCCGATCACTCCCGATCAGGCGGGATCGCATAATATACATATTAGTATTAGTGATAATATCAATATTAATGATGATATTAATGTTAATATTAAAGATTCAGAAATTGAAGAATTAGCAGAGGGATTAAAATTTGTTTTGGAAGCAAAGCTAAACAGAAAGCTAAATACAAATTCTTGGAAGAAAGAAATTAAACTTTTGGTAGAAAAAGATTTGGCACAAAGAGCAAGTGCCGTTGAAGATGTTAAAAGAGTGATTCAAGAAATATCTAATCGCTTTGGAGATCAATATTTTCCAGCCGTTCAATCGGCTAGTAGCTTAAGAGAAAAGTTTTCAAAAGTTGAAGCTGCTATTGCACGCAACCAACCAAAACCAAGCATTGAAAGTAATTATTTTAATTTAAAGAAGGAGTTTGAAAATGAATAATCTTATTAAAACTACAGAATTGACAAAAAGCATAATTCTTGATGAACTAACAAAAATCATCTTAGATCACAATATTATCATAGAGCAAGAAAAATTAAAACAGAAAATAAATTTACTTTTCCAAGACTGTAAGGATATGACGGCAGAACATTTTGTTTCTAATTGTGAAAAAATAAGAAAATCAGAACTTTTTGGAAAATTGCCTGCTAACTTTAGGTTTTTGGAAGGTTTAAATTCAGATTCAAAAATCAATCAGTTGAACAAAATTGCTGGCTTTGAAGCTTTTAAGAGCATTGAACAGACAGAAGATTCTGTAAGCTTATACGCAATTGACACGCTGAAAGTAAGTGCTTTAGCAGAAAATGTAAAAGACAAAATTAAAGATCAATTTATCAACAAAAAAATAATTTTACGATAATGCAACTTTTTAATTTACAAGCAGAGCAAGCGATTCTTGGCACGATAATTCTTAACAATGAATACTTACGCAGAGTTGAAGATGTACTAGAAGCTAAGCACTTTTATTTTGTTGAGAATCTAGCTATTTATGAAAGAATAATGGTAGTGAAAAAAGATGATATTGCTGCGAACCAAGTAACTTTGCGGACTTTTTTTAACTCAAACGAGGCCATCTTGAAAGTTGGCGGTCAAGAGTATTTATCAATTTTGCTGGCGGAAGCTTCGGCGATAATTGACATCAGAGACTATGCGATAATTGTTGCTGAATTGTGGCGTAAAAGAGAATTGCTTGAAGCTTTGGAAAGTTTAATAGATGGTTTGGAATCAGAAAAAGTTGAAAATCTTTTGGTGAAATTTGAAGATACTGTAAAGAAAATTGACGACACTTCAACAACAATTCAAGTGTTTGATGGTGAAGAAACAATGGCCGATTGGGCTACTGAAGCTAATAAGAAAGAAGAATTAAAGCCAGTTTCAAGCGGACTGAAAACTCTTGATGATATGCTAAACGGCGGATTCCATAAAGAGGGATTGCATGTTTTTGCCGCAGCGTCAGGTTGCGGCAAGACCTTTTTTTCTCAAAATGTTATGCTAAATGCTTTAAAATCACAAACAGGCGTATTCTTTGCCTCAATGGAAATGTCAAAAAGAAAGATAATGGCAAGATTCATTTCAATTTTGGCAAGAATAAACTTTTTTAGGATTTTAATTGCAAATATTTTTGACTGGGAGCAGGAGAGATTTGATTTTGCTTTAAAGGAATGGCAAGGCTATCAAAAAAGTTTTTTTATAGTTGAAAAAGTGGCAATGTCTCCAAAAGAAATAGAATTTGCATTCAAGAAAAGCTTAAAGAAATCACCAATAGGCTTAGTTGTGGTTGATTATGCACAAATTCTTAAGCTAAGAGATGCAAGAAATTTTAATGAAGCTTCATTGATCAAAGAAAATGTGAATTACTTGGCAAAATTTGCTCAGAAATACAAAGTGGCAGTTATTCTACTTAGTCAATTAACAAAAGATAAAATAAGCGGTAAGGTTGGTCTAGGAAGCTTGAAAGGTTCAGGCGGATTGTATGAAGACGCTGATTGTGTAATAGCGATGTGGGCAGATGAAGAATCAAAAGACAAAATTAAGAAATTACAAATTGAAGTATTGAAAAATAGAGAGGGCTTATCAGGCGGTTTTTCTATTACTTTCAATGGCGATATTGGTGAGTTTAAAGAAACTAATTTTTAACCAAATGAGAAAAATAACACTTAATTCACAACAACAATTCTTACAAAGAAACAAAGACATATTTCTAAGATATGTCAATGGCTCACGAGTATTCGGTGCTTCGGTTATTTATGATAATTTAGTCATAAATGACCCAAAAAGACTAGCTGGAATAATAACAACTAATTCTGTCTTTAGCTTTGATGCTTGGGCGAAAAAATATTTTAATTAACAACAACAATAACAACGAGGAAAAATGAACTATCAAGAATTTTTACAGAATAAAATAAAAAATTATCAATATTTAGGTTTTGATATTGACGAATCAGAATTAAACAAAAACTTGTTTGATTATCAAAAGCTTATTGTCAAGAAAGCTTTAAAAGCTGGCAGATACGCAATATTCGCAGAATGTGGATTAGGTAAAACATTGATGCAATTATCTTGGGCTGAGGAAGTTAGAAAAAAAACTAATCAAGATATTTTAATTTTAGCACCCTTGGCAGTATCTTCTCAAACAATAGAGGAAGGTAAAAAATTTGGTATTGAGGTTGAAAAATTAAAAGTAGATCTAGGTTGTATTGCCACAAAACCGTTATATGGCAGGATTTATATTACAAATTATGAACAGTTAGATAATATAGATTGTTCAATGTTTGGCGGAGTTGTTTTAGATGAATCTAGTATTCTTAAATCTTTTGATGGCAAATTAAGAAATAAAATAATTGATGGATTTGCATCAACTTCATTTAAATTAGCCTGCACAGCAACACCAAGCCCTAACGACCCTATGGAGCTGGGAAACCATGCAGAGTTTTTAAATGTCATGGGTTATAACGAAATGCTAGCAATGTATTTTGTCCACGATGGAGGAGAGACTGCAAAATGGAGACTCAAAGGGCATTGCAACCAGCTGTTTTGGGATTTTGTAAGCTCTTGGGCTATTATGATTGGCAATCCATCAGATATTGGGTTTGATGGTTCAAAGCATATTTTGCCAAAACTTAATTTGATAGAGAAGAAAATTGAAACAGAAAAAAAAGAAAACGGACAACTTTTTAATGACACATCTATTAGTGCGACTGACTTTAACGCAGAGTTAAGAAGAACTCAAAAAGAGAGATTAAAAGAAGTGTCAGAAATTGTTAATGGTAGCGACGAATCATTCATTGTTTGGATTAAACAAAATGAAGAAGGGGAAGAATTACGCCGTTTGATTCCTAATGCAATAGAGGTAAAAGGGGGAGATAGTGCAGAGTTAAAAGAAAAAAGGCTACTAGGTTTTGCAAAAGGTGAGTTTAGGGTTCTGATAACAAAAACAAAAATAGCTCAATTTGGCATGAATTTTCAAAACTGTCGTAATCAGGTTTTTGCAAGCTTAGATTTTAGTTTTGAAGGGACTTATCAAGCGATCAGAAGAAGCTATAGATTTGGGCAAAAGCATGAAGTTAACATATATTTAATAACTTTAGATACTATGGCAAACGTTAAAACTGCCATAGAAACAAAAGAAGATAATTTTAGAAAAATGCAGCACGGCATGGTTCAGGCTTTAAATTTAAATCAACAAAAAAAGGAGAAAAAACTAATGACTAATTTTGAAAAAAAAGAAGGCGATAATTTTACAATTTATAATGGCGATTGTGTTCAAGTAATTCAGCAATTGCCAGATAGGTCTGTTGATTTCTCTATATACTCGCCTCCTTTTGCGGATTTGTATTGTTATTCTGACTCAATAGAAGATATGGGGAACTCAAAAGATTATAAAGAATTTATGGTTGCCTTTGGTTTTCTAATTAAAGAAATGGCAAGAGTGGTTAAAGAGGGTCGCAATGTTGCGGTTCATTGTATGGATTTACCAATTCAAAAAGGCAAAGAGGGATTTATTGGATTGCGTGATTTTAGTGGATTAATTTTGCAAGCTTTTACTGATGCAGGGTTTATTTATCACTCAAGAGTTACGATTTGGAAAGATCCAGTAATTGAAATGCAGAGAACTAAAGCTCTTGGGTTGCTTCATAAACAAGTAAAAAAAGATAGTTCAATGTCTCGTGTTGGTATTCCTGATTACCTGATGATTTTTAGAAATGCAGGCGAAAATAAAACCCCAATTAATTGTAAAATTGATGTTGATACTTGGCAGAAATTCGCAAGCCCAGTTTGGATGGATATTAATTACTCAAAAACTTTAAATAAAAATCCAGCTCGTGAAGATAATGACGAGAAACATATTTGCCCTTTGCAATTAGATACAATATATAGAGCAATTACATTATGGAGTAACGAAGGTGAAACAGTATTTACTCCTTTCATGGGAATCGGCAGTGAAGTTTACCAAGCTTTAAAAATGAATAGAAAGGGAGTCGGAATAGAGCTTAAAAAATCTTATTTTGATGTTGCTTGTAAAAATATTCTTGAAGCGGAACAAGAATCTAAAATTGAAACTTTGTTTTAATATGAACGATAAAAAAGCCTGTCAACATGCTTATTTCCCTGCTATCGTCTTAACTTTAGCAGGTGAAGCAATAGCAAGAAGTAAGAATGATGACGAAAAACAATTAATTGATAATTTAGCTAAGATTGCAGCTATTGTTTATAAATCTTATGCACCAAGTCTTAAGTTAATTAAAAGAGTAAGCAGGGCAGTTCACGCAACGCTTAGTCTTTTTGTTGACGCAAGGGATAATACTTATCATATCAGAAAAGTATTTTTAGCTTTATTTGGAGCAACTCAAACAGCTTTAGACGAAGATTTGATTGATAATAATATAGCTTTGGTCGTCCAAGATGCTCTGAATATAGAGGGTAAAGCACCAATGGCAGACGAAGACTGGCTTAAGCTTAAAGCAAGTGCAGATAAGAAAGTTAAAGAAATAATGACAATTTTAAAAAATATTTAATTATGAAAGTTTTATCGTTATTTGATGGAATTGCAGGAGCAAGGCAAGCTCTTAAAAATCTAAATATTGATTGCGAATATTACGCAAGCGAAATAGATAAATTTGCAATTCAAGTGGCTAAAAATAATCACTCGGACATTATTCATATTGGAGATGTCAATACTATCCATTTTGGCGAATTTGCAAACGATATTGATTTATTGGTAGCTGGTTTTCCTTGCCAAGATTTATCAATCGCTAAAAGAGACGGAAAAGGTCTTGATGGTGCAAGAAGTGGCTTATTTTATAAGTGTTTAGAAGCTTTGGAAATAATAAAACCAAAATACTTTTTATTTGAAAATGTTGCTTCAATGAAAAAAGAATGGAAGGATAAAATATCTGAATTGCTTGGAGTTGAACCGGTTATGATTAATTCAGCATTAGTTACAGCACAACAACGAAAGCGACTTTATTGGGTTGGAAAACTGCAACAAAATGGCACTTATAAAAAGGTAGAAATAGAACAGCCACAAGACAAAGGTGTTTTATTGAAGGATATTATTGAAAGCGGCGATACTGAAAAATTAAAATCATATTGTATTACAGCCACTTATTCAAGAGCTTGCCCAGAAGATTATTTTAATCACGGGCAAAGACAATTAGTCTTTGAACCAATCAAAATAGGTGATATAGGAAAAAACAATCAAAGTAGTAGAGTATATTCAATTCAAGGTAAGAGCGTTTGTTTAAATGCTGGTGGAGGGGGTGGAGGAGCAAAAACAGGCTTATATAAAATAGATTTACCAAACGGTCAATATACTGTTAGAAAATTAACACCAACAGAGTGCGCTAGATTACAGGGTTTTCCTAATAATTATCACGATGTAATTTCAAATACTCAAGCTTATAAATGCTATGGAAATAGCTTTACTGTGCCAGTAATTGAACATATTTTAAAAAATATTTAAAATAGCTATTGACAATAATAAAATTATGTAATTTAATTCAATTATTAATAACAACAAAGGAGTAAAAAATGGGAACAAGACATTTAATTGA
>VHBV01000073.1 GCA_016882165.1 Candidatus Pelagibacterales bacterium | reverse complement strand
AATTTAATGTAGGTCTTTGCAGTATCGATTGTCAGAACGCCTTTTTGGCTGAGCGATAGTATTCCTTTTAAAACTCCAGAATTATCAGAAAATACATAATGATAGTTAGGACTTATTAATGCTACATATCTTCCATCTGATCCAACTAGAAACTGGTTTATAACTTCTTCGTAGCTTTTATCTCCCCATAATGCTTTTGTAAGTGTGCATGATGGCAAAATTATTGCTAAGAAAATAGCAAAACAAAATTTTGTAAATTTTTTTCTCACGGTTAGCTCTGTTTTTGTGTAATAAAATTAACTTAGGGCAATATTTTATGTTACTAACTTACATACAATATTTTACTAAATTATTGTATGTAGGTGATTTTTTTAAAGCTGCGAAATAGTTTCTTTTTTTACGATTTCAAATTCTGTTTTTGTTAGAGGAACTAAACCATTATAAATTAAATAACCTTTACTTCCTATTGTTTCTGCATTGATTAGTTCTTTAATGAAATAGGAAATTTCAGGAACTAACTTCAAATGTTCTTTCTTGAAATAAACAAAAAGTGGGCGAGAAAGTTGATATTTCTTAGATGAAATAGTTTTAAAACTTGGTTCCACTCCATTAATCAAAGAAGCTTGAATTTCACTCTTGTTTGCAACTAAGAAGTTAAAACCGAATATTCCAAAAGCATTAGGGTTATTTTTAAGACTTTCTATTATTAGATTATCGTTTTCTCCAGAATTTATGTATTTGCCATCATCTCTAATTGCATGACATTGTTTTTTTCTTTCAAGCCAAGAAGGATATGATTCAACAAATTCTTTTTTATGAAAGCAGTATTCTTCCATAACTAAATTAACAAAAATTTCTCTGGTACCAGATGTTAAAGGAGGGCCAAAAACCAAAATTTCTTCTTTTGGTAATTTAGAGTTTATCTCATTCCATGTCTTATAAGGATTTTTTACTATTTTATTGGTTTTTGGATCATGGATTTTTTCTGCTAAAGCTAAAAATATTTCTTCTTTTGTAAGATTAAATTTTTTACTTTTTATAAAATTTCCAAATACAATTCCATCATAACCAATTTTGATTTCTGCAATTTGTTTGACACCATTTTTGGAACATAATTCTAACTCATCTTTATCAATTGGACGCGAAGCTCCACTTATATCAGGGTATTTATAGCCAATTCCTGAACAAAAATCTTGAAATCCGTGACTTGTTCCATTTGATTCCACAAGAGGAGTTTCAACTTTCTTATTTTGTGAATTTTGAACTCTAGAAAACTCTTCAGAAATTGAAGTCATTAAAGGAGAAACTGTTGATGATCCAACAATATAAATGTAGTTTCTTTTTTCGATGGCAGAAGAATTTTGTGCAACTAAACAAGATAAAAGAACTAATAAAATTGTTTTGTAATTTTTCATATTCTGTTATTTTTGGGTTTTTAGTTTTGCAATTCTAGCTTTTAAATCTTCTAAAAATTGATCCATTCCTTTTTGAGAAATTGCCGAGTTAAATTCTGATCTTTGAGTTTCAATTAAACTTACTCCCTCTGCTACAAAATCTAGTATAACAAGTTTACCATTTTTTTCTTTGACCCTAAAAGAAACATCAACAGGAGTTTTTGAATCTTGAGGTAAAAATTCTGATTTCGCTATGTAAAAGTTTCCTTGTTTACTTACAGAAAGAACTTCAAATTTACGACCATTATAGTTTTGAAATTTTGGTCCGTAAGTGTTAATCATAAATTCACGATAAAGCTTAGCAAAATTTTCTTTTTGAGAATCAGATGCAGTATTATAATTTTTTGCCAAAACAAATCTGGCAATCCAGTCGGCATCGATTGATTGATCGATAACAGAAATTATGTTACTTTTTCTTTGTTCGGAAGATAGTTTTTTGTCAGCTGCAATTTTTATTATTTGAGTACCCACGTCATTTATAAAAGCCTTTACTTGCTCTGATTGATCAATATTTTGGGCAAATGATGTTGTTGCTATTAAAATTAAGGTTAGTGTAGCGATAATTTTTTTCATAATTATTTTATTTTTTTATTTCAGAATCTCGTCTTTGTATATAAGCGCTTCTTAATGTTGCGTAAGGATCAAAGGAATCTTGCCTGATATCATCAATAATATCAATGAAAGATTCTCTCTTATCAATTCCAGACATCATTGCAATTCCAATTCTATAATTTGAATTAATAAAATTCTCTTCTCCTCCAATATCTAAGAAATTTAGTTCTATTGGATTTACTGATTTGTCAACTAAAAATCCTGAAAAATCTCTTCCAGAACTTGGTCCAAGTATTGGCAAAACTATATAAAATCCATAATTAAATCCATAATGTCCCAAAGTTTGACCAAAATCTTCTTGGTTATAGTTAATTCCTTTTTTTCCAGCAACATCAAATATTCCGCCTATACCAACAGTTGTATTTATTAAGAAACTTGAAAAATTTGATAAGCTATTATCTGTTTTTCCTTGTAAAACTGAGTTAAATACTGAAATAGGAGAATAAAGATTATTTAAAAAGTTTCTTATAGAAGTTCTAGCAAATTTTGGCATTCCTTTTCGATAAGCTCTTGCAACATACTCAATACAACATTTATCTACAGACTCATTAAAAGAAAAAATTTTACGATTATATTTTTCCAATGGATCTTTTATCTGAAATTTATTTTCAGAAGTGAACTCGATATCATCAAAGTCATCTTGAGATATATCATCCATTTTTGCAGAGTAAGAATTGAAGCTGAAAAGAATTAAAAATATGCTTATAAAGAAAGCGATGTAGTCTTTATTCATTTGTACCTTTTTGGTGGTTTTCAAAATCATTAATTCTTTTTAATAGTTCATAAGCTTTTTGATCATAGTCTGGTTTTTTAGCTAACAAATTTTCCAGTACTTTTTTAGCTTGAGAAAACTTATTCTTTAGTATCAAACAGTACGCAAGTTGATAGTGTGAATCATAATGTTGGGGCCAAAATTTAATTATGAATTTAAAACGAAATATGGCATCTCCTAAATATCCGTTTTCTAAGTGAGTTAATCCAAGATTATAATTAGTTTCTAACAAGTTATTAAACTTGTGTTTCATTACAATTAGCTCTTCCTTTGATTCCTGAATTTTTTTATTACTGAAGTGAAAAATATTTTCCAGTTTTGTTTTAATATTATCAATAAAACCAACTTTATTTTCAGTATTTTCCTCTTTCTGAGATTTATTTTTTGATAAACTATTGCTGAATGCTTTGCCTAACATAAATTCTTAAATTTTTCTTAAAATAAAGTAAGACACATTCCACGAAATTGTGAATTTGTCACCTAAAAATTCATTAAATTTTTGGAGTTGTTTTTTTGAAACAAAATTTTTGCTATTAACATAATTTGCTCCAATTTTCTTAAAAGACTTTAAAGCATCTATTGGACTTTTAAAGTCAGAACTAATTTTTTCTGAAAAATAAAGTTCTTCTCTAAAAGAATTTTTTGCCAAACTAGATCTTAAAATCTCAACTTCTGGTAATTCATTAAAATTAAAATTGCATCCTGATTTTAGACTAACGTCTTTTAGTTCTTTAAAACTTTCATTGTTTGGAATGCAAAAAGATAATATAGCATCTTTTTGCATTAATCTATTAAGTTCCGCAAAAGTTTTATTAAAGTTAATAATCCATTGTAAAGCAAAAGAAGAAAAAATTAAATCACATGATGATTTCTTGAATGGTAATTTTTCTATATCAGCTTTTATTGTGTTAATATTATAAAATTTCTTATCCAGCCACGTTAATAACATTTCTTGAGATATATCAACTTCTGTTAAATTGATATTTTTTTGTAAAAAAATATCTTTTTTTACAATTTCTTTTGCAATTGCTGAAGTTCCAGATCCTAGATCAATTGCTTGGGCCTCTTTTTTTATGTTACTAAAAAAGGGCAGGGTCAATTCACACAGCTTTTTAGCAGACAATTTTTGCACTGATGCGAAATTATCATAATCTTCAGAAGCTTTAGAAAAGTTATTGGCAATTTTTGCTTTATTATATTCTTTCAAAATTATTTTTTGCTTTTAGCTGCTTCTTGTTCAATTAAACTTACAATGTGATCAACTAATCCATCACTATTAACTTTATGATCTGGTTGACCATTTAAGTAAACATTGTGTTTTGAATTTCCGCCACCTGTAATTCCTATTTGAGTATGGGCTGCTTCACCAAGACCATTTACAACACAACCAAGAATTGAAACACTTAAAGGTGTTTTTATATGTTCAACTCTTTTTTCTACTTCTTCGACAGTTTTTATAACGTTAAAAGCTTGTCTGGCACAAGATGGACAAGAAATTAAGTTAACACCATGATTTCTGATACCTAAAGTTTTAAGAATTTGATAGGCAACTTTGATTTCTTCTTTTGGGTCTGCTGAAAGAGAAACTCTCATAGTATCGCCAATTCCTTGCCATAAAAGTGTTCCAAGCCCAATTGAAGATTTTACAGTTCCTGCAGCCAAGCTTCCAGCCTCAGTAATTCCAATATGCAGCGGATAGTCACAAATTTCTGAAAGTTTTTTATAACCAGCAACAGCCAAAAAAACATCAGAAGCTTTAACGCTGATTTTAAAATTAAAGAAATCGTTATCTTCTAAAATTTTAATATGGCGTTGCGCTGATTTAACAAGCGCTTCTGGTGTTGGGGTTTTATATTTGTTTAGTAAATCTTGTTCCAAAGAGCCAGCATTTACTCCAATTCTGATAGAACAGCCATAGTCTTTTGCTGCTTTTATAACTTCTTTTACTTTATCGTTTGAACCAATATTTCCAGGATTTATTCTCAAGCATTTCGCTCCTGCTTCTGCGGCTTCAATAGCGCGACGATAATGAAAGTGAATGTCGGCAATAATTGGAACAGGACAATTTGGAATAATCTGCTTTAAAGCTTCTGCCGATTCTTTGTCTGGAACTGAAATTCTCATTAACTCAGCACCAACTTCAGCACATTCGTTTACCTGACGAATTGTTGCTTGAACATCAGTAGTTGGAGTATTCGTCATTGATTGTACGGCAATTGGCGCATCCCCTCCAATTGCTACATTTCCAACAAAAATTTGTTTTGATTTGCGACGATAAATAGCGCGATATGGACGAACTTCGTTTAATGCTTCTTGATTCATGAAATTGATCTAAAAATTTTAGTAATTTTTTTGTGGTTGTTGGCTAGTAAGTTTTTAGTTTTTATATCATCAAAATTTAAAATTGCTATAATTGAGGTAAAGTCTTTAAAGCCTGTTCCTGCATAATTTAGGTATTCTTTTATTTCTCGAATTTCTAAATAACTAATAACAACCAAGTTTCTGAAAAATATTTCGGGAAAGTTTTCTAAGAAAAAATTCTCATCAAATTTTTCTTCTTTTATTTCAAATTCGTTAAGTAAATTTTTTTTCTTTTCTAAAGCTGAAAAATTATTTAATGAAAGTAAATTTTTTTCTAAATTATCAAAAAACTTTAAGTAAAATATTTCTAAGTTTTTCTCATTTATTTTGAAAATATCTTCCCACATTTGAGGATCAGAATTATTTAAACGAAATGCTGTGTTGAAAAAGTCATCATTTATTTTTTTTGGTGAAAATTCTGTAGTTAAAAATGATAAAAATTGCGGTAAGTGAGAAACTAAAGCATAAATTTCATCATGTTTTTTTGCATCTAAAAATTCAACTATACAACCAATTCTTTCAACTGTTTGCTTTACTTTAGTTACTGTATCTGGATTGCAATTTTCCGGACAAATTATGAATTTCTTTTCGGTAAACAAATTTACATCAGAATTTTCAAAACCAGTTTTGTCTGATCCAGCAATTGGGTGGCAAGGGATAAAGTTTTTTCTTATATTTTGAGGCAAAATTTTGTTTAATTCTAAACTTTTTACTGAGCCTAAATCTATAATTACTGAGTTTGTGGAAATTTTATTTGAAATTTTTTTGGAAACTTCATTATAAAATGATAAAGGAATTGCCAAAACAATAAAGTCAAAATCCTCTAAATTATCATCGAGAAAAAACAAATCGTCTATCACATTCGATTTTTTTGCCAATTCGATTGAATCCATATCTAAATCGAAAGCATAAATCTCTTCAGAAATGTTATTTTGTCTGCATGCCTTAGCAAAAGATCCTCCAATAAGTCCAAGTCCTATTACTAGTGTTTTTTTGAAAATTGTCGTAGTCAAAGTAATTTCTTGTTTACAAATTAATATTTTTTTTATTTATTGAAATCTTATCAGAGTTTTTTAGGTTTACACTATAAGTTAAAAAACCAATAACATAAACTCCAAGGTAATTTAGATATATGAAAAAAATAGTTCTAATTTTATCTTTTTTTGTCATAATTTCTTCTTGTTCATCTAAGACAGTAGATGTAAAAAGTCCTTGTGTCTCAAAAGAAGATGGTCCATGCGGACCAAAAAGACCAATTAATGATTGGTGGTTAAAAAATTCTAAAGGTGCTAGAGCTGATTCTTAGTTTAAGCACATATTAATTATTACTTAAAGATAAAAATATGTCACAAAGTTTTGCTGAAAAATACGGTAAAAAATCTAGTACTTTTACTTCACAAGCTTTACAAAAAAAACCAGAGGGTGAACAAGATAGTACTTTTGCTGAGGAAAAATCTAGCAAA
>VHBV01000072.1 GCA_016882165.1 Candidatus Pelagibacterales bacterium | reverse complement strand
GAAATCAAACTCCTGAGATTCTTCGCTTCGCTCAGAATGACAAAACTCTTGGGCTTCGCTCAGAATGACAAAGCTCTTGGGCTTCGCTCAGAATGACAGTGCATAGTTATGCCTAATTTCATTTCCACCCAATTACACTAACAATCTCAAAAGTCGCTTTAACAGTTTTATCTTCTTGTTCGTATTTTTCACGATAATTTTGACAAAACTGATTTAAGAATTTTCTATTAAAGAATTTTCGTGATCTTTGGTGCAAAATATTAGCCTGCCCCATTTTTTGCAAATCTTGTAAGAGTTTTAATGGATATTTATAATCTACTTCAAATTTCTCAAAGTCAGAAATTGAATTTTTAAAACCTGCTTTTTGCAACAAGTTAGCTGCTGTTTTTACTTCAATTGTAGGCATAGTTCTTGGAGAGATTCCGCCATAAAGTTCAGATTCAGTCTTAAAAATTATATCGACTAATTCTGATAAATTTTCTTCACCAAAAAAAGCTGCAATAAAGATACCATCTTTTTTCAGTAATTCTTTTACTTGCAACAAAAATTGAGGAACAAGGTTTATATGGTGAAAATTTAGAGAACTAACAATCAAATCAAAACTTTCAGGTTTAAAAGGTAAAAACTCGTCATCAGCAATAACTTTATTTTTTAAAAAATTTTCAAAATTTGCTTCGCAAATCTCAGTTTGAACTAAATTTTTACTATTTTTTTGCAAAGCAATTTCTTGGCCCAAGTAACCATTTCTGGCACCAATTTCTAAAATAGAGTCAAAATTGCGATTGATAAAACTGACGCTTTCAATAATTTTATTTGCAATTTCAACATGCAAAAAATTAAAATCAGAGAAAACCTTGGCAAAACGTTTTCTATTTTGTCTTAATAAAACCCTGTCAAATATTTGATCCACCACTAAAAAAAATGAAATTACTTAAAAAAATTGCTGAAATTATTTTTCCAAATCAGTGTTTATCTTGTAAAATTCTGATTGGACAAGAAGGTTTATTTTGTAGCCAATGTTGGCAAAAATTGCAATTCATAACTGAACCTAAATGTAAAATTTGTTCTCAACCTTTTGATTATAAGATTGATGATAATTTATCTTGCCCAAGATGCTTAAGTTTTAAGCCCTATTTTGACAAAACAATTGTTGCTTTACGTTATAATTTAGTTATCAGAAAAATCATAAAAAACTTTAAATATTATGATAATTCATATTTAGCAAAAAAACTAGCCCCTCTTTTATTCAGCAAAATTGCTTTAGAAACAAATAATTTTGATATTATAGCAGCAGTACCACTGCACAAAAAAAGATTAAGAATAAGAAAATTTAATCAATCAATTTTGCTAGCAAAAGAAATTTCTAATAAATTTAAAAAACCACTTTATTACAACTTGATTTTTAGGATTAAGAATACCGCTAATCAGGCCTCTTTAAAAAGGAAAGAAAGAGAGAGAAATTTAAAAAATGCATTTTTGTTTAATGATGCATATATAGACTTAATAAAAAACAAAAAAATCTTATTAGTTGATGATGTTATGACAACAGGTGCAACCTTGGATAATTGTGCAAAAGTTCTAAAAAAAGCAGGCGCAAAAGAAGTAATAGTTGCTGTTGTGGCAAAAAGAGTTTTTGGACAAGTTAATTTTTAGTATCGTAGAAAATGAGGTGGCAGTTTTTTTGCAAAGCGTGAAAAACTATTAAAATTTCTCAAAATTCATTTAAATATTTTTAAATCACCCGTTTCAAATTGCTTTGAGCGATTTGATTCAACCTATTTTTCAAATATAACATTCTAATTCAAGGCTTCTAAAACTTTTTGTGAACTTAAATACCAAACATCAGAATTAAATTCAAAATTTCTTGGATTAAATCTTCGGTTAAAAACTCTAGTTAAAAATTTCATTTCATCGTCAAAAACGTCATTTAAGGATGAGACTTTATAACCAAATTTTGCTAAATTTTCTTTTATTTTTAGAATTTTTGAACTTTTATCTCCAATTGAAAACAAGACAATTTCTTCCTGAACTGAAGAATTTAGTGGAAATACGCCAACGTTATTATTTGCAAAAAACTTCCAATCAAAAAATTGAGATGGATCTTGTTTACGATCAAGAAAACCTGTTTCTTTGAAATAGGCAATGTCTGAATGTCCCACAATATTTCGAGGTTCAATTTTATATTTTGCTGCAATGTACTTGCAAAGCACAACTCCTGAAATTATTTGTGCTTCTTCAAACTTTTTGGAAAAAGGCGAACTATTTATAAATTCAATTCCAATTGAGCTATTATTTAAACTTTCATAGCCTTTCCAGTAACTAACTCCTGCATGATAAGCAATATTATTTTCTTCAACTAATTCATATATTTTTCCAGATTCATCAACTAAAAAATGTGCACTGACTGAATGTTTTTTTAGCATTTCAACAGCTTGATCTACAGATTTTGCTTCTATGTGATGTAAAACTAAAAATTTAATTTCACGCGCTAAATCAGCTTTATCAAAAAATTCAGTGAATTTTTTTTCTTTATTTATATGTAAAATAGTCATAAAAGCTTTTTGACATTAAAATTATAAAAATTAGTTTAAAAACTATCACTTCAAATAGATTGTTTCCTATAAGTCTATTTCACAAATTAAACTTCTAGGAAACAATCTATATTTAATAAAAACATTTTCTTTTAAAAATGCCTACTAAAAAAGATACAAAAACAATAACTAATAGAACAACAAAAGAAACAGAGGCTTTGATGTTTCACATGCAAGGTCAACCTGGTAAAGTTGGAATGCATGCTACAAAACCTCTTACAACTCAACGTGATTTAGCTTTGGCATATTCTCCAGGTGTTGCAATTCCATGCTTAGAAATTGCTAAAGATCCTGAATTAGCTTACGATTATACTTCAAAAGGAAATTATGTTGCGGTTATTTCAAATGGAACTGCAGTTCTTGGACTTGGTGATTTAGGAGCAATTGCTGGAAAACCGGTTATGGAAGGTAAATCAGTTTTATTCAAACGCTTTGCTGACGTTGACTCAGTTGATATTGAAGTTGACACTAAAGATCCTGAAGAGTTCATAAACGCAGTAAAATATTTAGGTCCAACTTGGGGTGGAATTAACCTTGAAGATATTAAAGCCCCTGAATGTTTTATAATAGAAAGTCGTTTACGTGAAATGATGGATATTCCAGTTTTCCATGATGATCAACACGGAACTGCAATTGTTTCTGCTGCTGGTATTTTAAACGCACTTCATATTTCTGGTAAAAAATTCAAAGATCTAAAAGTTGTAGTTAACGGTGCTGGTGCTGCTGGCATTGCTTGCTTAGAGCTTTTGAAGGCCATGGGTTTGCCGCACGACAATGCAATTTTGTGTGATACTAAAGGTACAATTTATAAAGGCAGAACTGACGGTATGAATCAGTGGAAGTCTGCTCACGCTGCAAACACCAAAGCTCGTACTTTAGCTGAAGCTATGAAAGGTGCTGACGTATTTTTAGGTCTTTCTGTTAAAGGTGCTGTTACAAAAGACATGGTTAAATCAATGGCTAAAAATCCGGTGATTTTCGCGATGGCCAATCCAGATCCAGAAATCACTCCTGAAGAAGTTTATGAAGTTCGCGACGATGCTATTGTCGCAACTGGACGTTCTGATTATCCAAACCAAGTTAATAACGTAATGGGCTTCCCTTACATTTTCCGTGGTGCTTTGGATGTTCGTGCTTCAACAATTAATGAAGAAATGAAAATTGCAGCTGCAAGAGCTTTAGCTGATCTTGCTCGTGAGCATGTTCCAGAAGAAGTTATGAAAGCTTATGGCAATCGTGACATGAAATTTGGTCCAAAATATATTATCCCTACTCCTTTTGATTCTCGTTTAATCCATGTTGTTCCAGTTGCTGTTGCAAAAGCTGCGGTTGAAACTGGTGTTGCTAAGAAACCTATTAAAGATTGGGATTCTTACGTAAAACAATTAAAAGCTCGTCGTGATCCTTCTGTAAATTCAATGAGCATGATTTTTGAAAAATTAAAAAGAAGTCCAAAAAAAGTTATTTTTGCTGAAGGTGAACAACCAGAAATTATCAGAGTTGCAGCTATGTGGCGTGATTCTGGTTATGGAAAACCAATCTTAGTTGGTAAAAAAGATCGCGTTTTAGAAAACATGCGTGAAGCAAATGTTGATCCAAAAGGAATTGAAATTCACAACGCTTCAATTTCTGATGAAAACTCTAAATTTACTGATTACTTGTACGAAAAGTTACAAAGAAATGGAGTTTTACGTTCTGATTGTTCAAGAATGGTGAAAAATGATCGTAATATTTTTGCAGCCTCTATGCTTGCTTGTGGACATGGTGATGCTTTGATTACAGGCTTAAGCAGAGGTTACCGTCAATCATTAACTGATATTTGGAAAGTTGTAAAAAATAAAAAAGATAAAGTTTTACTTGGCTTTTCAATGGTCATTTCAAAAGGAAGAACAATATTTATTTCAGATACTGCTTGTTCAGAGCTTTCTTCTTCAGAGCATTTAACTAAAATTGCAATCCAAACTGCCGATAAAGTTAAAAAAATGGGTTATGAACCAAGAGTTGCTTTCTTATCATTCTCAAATTTTGGTTCTGCTTTAAAAACTGAATCAGAAAGAATTAAAAAAGCTGTTGAAATTCTTGATAGCATGAAAGTTAACTTTGAGTACGATGGAGAAATGACTGCTGATGTTGCTCTAAACCCAGATAAAATGGCAAAATATCCATTCTGTCGTTTAACTGGACCTGCAAATATTTTAATTTGTCCAGGACTACACTCAGCTTCAATTGCAACTAAACTACTTGAAGAAGTTGGAAATTGTACAGTAGTTGGACCAATTTTGAATGGATTTGAAAAATCAGTGCAAATTGTTACTATGAATTCATCAATTAATGATATTTTAAATATGGCTGCAATTGCCGCAACCGATAATAACTAAAAAATTATTGATTTTAATTTATGGCATCTGAAGGTGTAAATTCTGCAATGCTAGCTTCTATGGACTCTCATGGACACAGCTTCTCTGGTAAGGGTATTCCCCAGACTGGAGAAGGCCTGGGAGGAACTTTTGGTGGAGATACTTTAGCAGTTTTTCATAATGAAGGTTTAGATGGCATTTTTAAAATGGAAGAAATTGGAATTCCGTTTTCAGGAGATGTCTTTAATGCTCGTGCCGTTGTTGGTCAAAGTATGGGACCTTTTGGAATTTCTGGAACAACAATTCCACCAATTGATGGAAGTCTTAAAGTTAGCCCAAGTCACCTTGGTTTTGTTGAACAAACAAATGCTAAACTTCCAAAAGTAGCTTCTCAAGGAGGTCAAGAACATTAGAATGAAAAATATAACTGAAGATAAAACACAAACTAAACAAAGCAACTGTCAAAACCCTTCATGCGCTTGTGGTGAAACTAATAACACAATGCAAGATTTAACTGCTATTTCTAACAAAGATAAAAAAGAAGAAGTAATAAAAGAACTTGATCCGACGCATTTTGGTGATTGGCAAGTTAAAGGTAGAGCAATTGATTTTTAGTTTTTAGAAAAATTAAAATTATTATAAGCCTTTTAATAATTTGTCGCCTTCCCTCCAATTTGGCATGAAATGTTCCATTAAATTGTAAAATCTTCTATTATGTTTGACTTCTAGCAAATGAGTCATTTCATGAACAACTAAAGATTCTAAACAAATAATAGGTTTTTTGGATAATTCTAAGTTAATCCAGATAAATTTTTTTCTAATATTGCAGCTTCCCCAACGAGTTTTCATTTTTTTAATTCCAAAACCAGATACCATAAGGTTCATCAATGATGAGTATCTATCAATAAATTGGGAAATTAACTTTTCTAATTCTTGACGATAAAATTTTTCTATAATTGCTAATTTTTGTTCCAAGGTTGCATTTTCTTTGCAATAAATATTGGCTAAATCTTCAGAAACTTCAACTTTTGAAGATTTAGCCATTATAAATTTCACATCATATTCTTTGCCAAGAAAAAGAATTTTTTCTGTTTTAAGTAAATTTATTGAAGTTTTATTAACAATTGTTCTTTCTTTTATTTCTTGCCGCTTTTCTCTGAGCCAATTGCTTTTTAAAATTATAAACTTTTGAACATCTTCAAATTTTGTTTTCTGAGAAGCAGAAGCAATAATTTTACCATCTTTTGCAATTCTTAAATTGATGTTTCTGACTTTCTTTTTTTGAAACTCAATTTCAAGATCAGCAATATTAACTATTGTTTTAGAAATTATTGGTAATTTTGCTTTGCAGATTCTTGTTCTTCTGAATGGCACAATTTTGAGTAATTTATTTATCAACTAGTAATCCTTCGCTAATGCTAAAAGGATTAAGAAAAACGTTATACTCTAATTTTTTGTTTCAAATCTTTTACTTTACCAATGGCTGCAAATGTTGGTTTTGAAGAGAAAATTTCTTGAGCCAGATTTACAATTTCTGATTTTTTAACAGTTGATATATTTTTTATCACTTCTTTATCCGAAATCACTCTATCATGCGACAAAATGTCTATTCCTAATTTTTGCATTCTGCTACTAGTACTTTCTTTTGCCATTAATAAACTAGCCTCAAATTGAGTTCTTACTATTGATAATTCTTTGTCAGTAATTTTTTCAGATATTTTTTTTATTTCACCGCAAGTTGCTGAAATTAATTCATCAGTTTTTTCAGGGGTTGTTCCAGCG
>VHBV01000071.1 GCA_016882165.1 Candidatus Pelagibacterales bacterium | reverse complement strand
ACCAACAATTCCAAAAGTCGCTTCCTCAAGAGGTTTATTTTTTGATGCCAAATCATGAGGCGCATGATCAGTTGCAATTGCATCAATTATACCATTTCTTAAACCTTCGATTAATGCTAAACGATCTTTCTCTGAACGAAGAGGAGGATTCATTTTTGCATTTGTTCCACTTTTTAAAACTTGCTCATCATTTAAAGTAAAATGATGAGGAGAAACTTCAACTGTAACATTCAAACCTTTTTCTTTGGCTCTTTTTACAGCATCAAGAGCTTCAGAAGTTGAAACATGCAATAAGTGATAACGTCCTCCCACACTTTCAAGAATTGCAATATCTCTTTCTACAATAACACTTTCAGAAATATTTGGTATACCTCTAACTCCAAGTTCTAAGCTAACTTTTCCTTCGTTAATGCATCCTTTATTCGTTAAGTTTAAATCTTCGGCATGCTGAGCAATAACAACATCTAAATTCTTGGAATATTCAAAAGCTCTACGCATAACATTTGCATTCATAACTGGCAGTCCATCATCAGTAAATCCAACGGCACCAGCAGCTTTTAAAGAATGCATATCAGCTAACTCTTCTCCTTTCATTCCTTTTGTAATACAACCATAAGCTTTAACATTACAATAAGCCGTTTCTTGCGCTTTCAGACGCAAATAATCAAAGGTTAAAACTGAATCAAGAGTTGGAGCAGTATTTGGTTGACAAACAACGGTTGTAATGCCACCAACAACAGCAGATTTAGAGCCAGAATAAAAATCCTCTTTATGAGTTTGTCCAGGATCACGAAAATGAACTTGAATATCAATTAAACCTGGAGATAAAACATTACCTTTGCAGTCTATAATTTCAGCATTTTCTTCTTCAACATTTTCTCCAAAATCAGCAATTTTATTACCAATTGTTAACAAATTACCAATCTTATCGTAATTTGATTGCGGATCAATTATTCTAGCATTTTTATAAAGAATTTTCTTATCAGAAGAAAGAGGATTTTGGTAGGGTAAATTAAAAATTGTCATGATATAATTTTTTCAGTTTCAACAAAAATTTTAGATAATCTAGAATATAAGCCTTATATTTTTTAATATCAATTTTTAGCAAGTAATAACTACATACCTATTTTTGGTGGTATTTGTGAATTTTTTCACGTCTTTCTTCTACTAAGTTAGTATAGTAACCTTTTATATTTTTTTCAGGATTTTCTTCTATATTTCCTACTTTTTGATTTTCATACAAGTTGTTATAATTATATTTTAAATCAGTTTTTTTAGTTATTTTTGACACCAATTTTTCTTCATATTTACCAAAATCATTAGCCACATATTTTGGTTGATAATCTGCAAAAAGAGTATGACAATCTTTTTTTAAGTTATTAATTTTTTCTTCTGCCATCTTAGTAACAAGACTTTTTCCGAATATCAGCCTGTTAAGAAAACCTTGATTACTTCTTTCTTCTTTTATTATTGATTGCAGTTTTTTGTAATCTGAATCATTTCTTGTAAATTTTGAAAAAGCATCATCATAACAATAAGCAGCTGGCCTAAATTCTCTATCCATATTTTTAATATAATCAAAAATAAGCCCGGTACCAAAGGTACCCCCTCCTGATACCTGAATTGATTGGCATTACAATTTTACTTGCCACAAAAATACCACCAAGTAATATTCCAGAAAATCCAAAAATAGAAGCTATAGCTTTTTTAGTAAATCCACCAAGAACATTTTTTGGCACTGTATCATTAACTTGTTTTTTAAAAATATTATGAAATCTTGCCAGTTTATCTTCTTTTGTTTTTTCAAAATTACTGAACATTTGCTAAATTTTTTTTGAGTAAATTTTATGTTTCTACTCTAAAATTGCGGAAACTACTATTTAACTATCTTTATGTTTTATTATATTAATAAATTATTTTCTTTTAATCTATTTTATAAAACTTAACCACTTTTTTAAAATATAGTTAAAAATACAAGAAATAAAATAAATTTTTTTTATAATAATGGCAACTGAACAAAACTACATAGAATTAACTTTCACAGAAATTACAACTGATAATAACTTATTTTGTCAATTTGATGATGTTCATGGAGTACTTTTACTTGATATTAAAAATCATCTTAACGAAGAAGATTTTGATGCAATTTCAGCAATTATTGATCCATATTTTATAAAGAAAGGCGAGCTTAATGGAATTATAATTAATGCTAAAAAATTTCCATATTGGAAAGGGTCAAAAAATCGTTTTGAATATTTAAACTTTGCTTCTAAAAATCACCGTAAATTTAAAAAATGCGCGTTTTGTATGGGAGGATTTTTTATGAGAGTGGTTTCAAGATTTGCAAAAGAAAAAGCTCATCCAGAAGTTAAAATGTTTAAATTCAATCAAATTGAAGAAGCTCAGGATTGGATTTTATCATAAATTTGGCTATTTTCCCGAGCTTGTTCCGCAATATTTTCGATTTAATAAAGATACAAGGCTTCCTTGGCAAGAACTAGAAGGAACAGTATTTTTAACTTCGTAACTCATACCCTCTTCTCTGATAGATTGTACATATTTTCTAGTTTTATTTTCTGTTGGAAAATTTTCAGTAATTATAAAAATATTTTCTCTATTATTGTTTCTAACCTCAGGATCTGCACCCAATGATTCTACCAAATATTTTGCAGTCACAATTTCATCTTGTATTACTGCGTTTAAAAGCGGTGTATTACCATTATCATCTGCAACATCTATACCCAACATAAAACCAACTGATTGAGTTGTTTGCAAAGAAAAATTACTTTTTATTGATTCTACTATTTCGGCAATCGAATCAAGGTCACCAATAGTCGCTAACAAATTCAATATAGTTTTTCCTTTTTTATTTTTCGCCAAAGGATTTGCTTCACATTCATTAATTAAGAATTTAACAACATCAACATTTGCTATAGAACAATCAATAATTGAAGCATCTCTTGATTCTAAACCATAATCAACATTAAAACCTGATATAATTAAACTTTTTGCAATATCAAATTTATCTTCAGATAAAGCTAATCTGAAAAATAGGTTCATTAACTTTTCTTCTAAATAATTATTATCAAAAATAAATTGAACTAGTTCTTTTTTTTGGTGAGATAAAGAAAAAGTGAAAAGTTTGTGAATGTTATTATTTTGAGAATAGTGATTTATAAGTTCTGAAAATAGTTCTTGTTTTTCTTCTTCTAAACAAGATTCAATTACTTTTTCAAAATTATCTCTTTCATCTGAATCAATTGATCTCAATAATATTGTCAGCTTATCTTGTGAAGAATTATAAGATTTCATATGTAAGATTTTCTAATGAAATATTTGTTTCTCAGATAGTTGAACCTTGTGAATTCTGCTGACTATCTATAAGAGTGCTGACTTCAGAATTACTAATCGTTGAAGCAGGAGTTATCGTTTCTTGGGTAGTTTTAGAAGAACTTACAGTATTTTGCGAATTTTGAGGGTTGAGAAAAAGTTAAATCTGAAACCTGCGTTTGAACACTGTTTTTAGTATTTGAAAGTGAACTTATAACTACTTCTACTACATCAGAATTTACATCTTCTGAAGCAAACAACTGACTTTCGTTTGCTTGAGAATTTTGTTGGCTACCAGCTGGAATTGAATTTCCATGACCAGGTCCAATAGCATTTTGCCTTCTTAATGCATTTGAATCCATAAATTACAAGTTCCTTTCAATTAATTTAAAAAACAAAACTATTCCCATTCAATTGTTCCTGGAGGTTTTGACGTAAAATCATAAACAACTCTATTAATTCCTCTGACCTCATTAATTATTCTACCGGCAACATCACATAAAAAATCAGATTCAAAACGATAAACATCTGCCGTCATTCCATCAATTGAAGTCACTGCTCGAAGAGCCAAAACATTTTCATAAGTTCTTGCATCTCCCATAACACCAACTGTTTTAATTGGAGTTAAAACTGAAAATGCTTGCCAAATTTTATCGTAAAGACCAGCTTTTCTGATTTCTTCTATATAAATTGCATCAGCTTCTTGCAGAGTTTTTATCTTTTCTTCAGTAATTTCACCAATAATTCTTATTGCAAGTCCGGGACCAGGAAATGGATGACGACCCACAACATGATCTGGCAATCCAAGTTCACGACCTAAAAGACGAACCTCATCTTTAAACAACATTCTTACTGGCTCAAGAAGCTTTAGCTTCATATCTTCAGGCAAACCACCAACATTATGATGCGATTTAATTGTATGAGATGCACCTTTATTTGGGTGGCTTGATTCAATAACGTCAGGATATAAAGTTCCTTGTGCTAAAAATTCAGCATCTTTAATTTTTGCAGCCTCAATATCAAAAACTTCAATAAAAGTTTTGCCAATTATTTTTCTTTTAGTTTCAGGATCTGAAACTCTTTTTAGCTTTTCTAAAAACAAATCTTTTGCATCAACGTAAACCAAGTTAGTTTGGAATTTGTTGGCAAAAATTTCTTTCACTTGCTCACCCTCACCTTTTCTTAAAAGCCCATGATCCACAAAAATACAAGTTAATTGTTTACCAATTGCTTCGTTAATTAAAGCTGCAACAACCGATGAATCAACTCCTCCAGAAAGACCACAAATTACTTTTTTATCACCAACAATTTTTCTAACATTAATAATTTCCTCTTCTTTGAAATTTTTCATTGTCCAATCTGGTTTGCATCCAGCAATTTCAACAACAAAATTTTTAATCATCATTCTTCCATCAATTGAATGTTCAACTTCTGGATGAAATTGCACGCCATAAATTTTGTTTTTCTCATCAGCAATTGCCGCAAATGGTGCATTTTTAGTTTTTGCAATAACTTCAAAACTATCAGGAATTTTTTTTACTGAATCGCCGTGACTCATCCAAACTTGGTTTGAAGTAACTTTATCAAAAAATTTCGAGTTTAAACAAATTTCAATTTCCGCTTTTCCAAACTCTCTTTCTTGTGACGCCTCAACTTTTCCACCAAGTAAGTGACAAATTAATTGCTGTCCATAGCAAATTCCAAGAATCGGCAGTTTTAAATCGAAAACTTTTTTATCAATTGTTGGCGCGCCATCTTCATAAACTGAATTTGGTCCTCCAGAAAAGATAATAGCTTTAGGATCTAGCTTTTTAATTTGATCAATTGAGATATCTGGATTTTTAACTTCAGAATAAACTCCGAATTCTCTAATTCTTCTTGCTATTAATTGTGTAACTTGACTTCCGAAATCTATAATTAAAACAGTATCTGACATATTAACTTATAATTGCTTTTGTAATTTTTTCTTGAATTTCTTTTGTTGAATAATTTTTGGTTAAAATTTCATCAATTGCTTGACATAATTTTAGTTCAATCTTCTTTTTCTTTGCAAGCTTTACTATTGATTTAACTGAAACTGCGCCTTCAAAAGTTTTATTTAGATTCTTACTAACTTCAGAATAGGTTTTTCCCTTGGCAATTTCAAAACCAAGCAAATTATTGCGTGATTTTGTAGTGGAACAAGTAAGAAAAATATCACCAAAACCAGCAGAGTTAGTAAGTTCGCCTTTACCTTTCAATTTTTTACACAGCAAGAGAATTTCATCTATTCCTTTTTTTACTAAAGCTGCCTTAGCATTTTGGCCCAAATCAAGACCATCAATAATTCCACATCCAATCGCCATAACGTTTTTCAGAACAGCTGAAATTTCAGTTGTGATAACATCTTTTGAATATTCAGCCAAAAAATAATTATTGTTTAAAATTTTAATTACTTCTTTCGCTAAAACCTTATTTTTTGAAGCAATAGTTGTAACGGTTGGAACTTCTAAACCAACTTCAATTGCAAAATTTGGACCAGATAAAACTGCAAATTTATATTTTGGTAAAATATCACTAAAAATTTCACTAAAAAACTTTAACTTATTTCCATCTAAACCTTTAGAACAAATAACAAATTTGACATCTTTTTTTAATTTTAAAAACGAAATTTCTTTAAAAACTTTTTCTACAGCTTGAGAAGGAGTAACAATGAATATAAAATCAACTTCTTTTAGGTTTTTTTCAGTAATACCAAATTCTATCTTTAAATTTTTACTAAGCTTAACTTTTGGAAGATATTTTTCGTTAAGACGTGTTTTTTCAATTTCTGAAACATTTTCTTTGTTATTAGTAATAAGAAAAGTTTGAAATGAATTTTTTGCAACCAAATTTGCAATTGCTGTTCCCCAAGCTCCAGCTCCAATAACTGCAATTTTAGAATCTTTTACAATCATTTATTTATCCGAAGAAATTGTTACCATTGCTAAAGCTGAATCTTTTGTGTCAGAAAGAGAAAGATGAATAGTAAAGTTATTAACATTAAAATGTTTTTTAATAAACTGATCTTTTTGATTCAAAATTTTAATGAACGGTTTGCCAAAACTATCATTATCAATTTCAATATCTTTAAAATCAACACCCCTGCCAATTCCAAGTCCCAGAGCTTTTGAGAATGCTTCTTTAGCAGCAAATCTTTTAGCATAAAATAAAATTTGTTGCAAAGGAGTGCTTTTTAAGGAAGCTTTATTTATTTCATTGTCAGTGAATATTTTTTCTTGAAATTTTTCACCAAATTTTAGAATCAAGCCTTCAATTCTGTTTACAGAAATTGTATCGATTCCGATACCAAGTATCATTTTTATTTAAAAAAAATTGCATGTTTAGTTATTGCTTTTAACTTTCACAAGATAAAGAGCGTTTTGCATAAGTAAACTAGCTAATAATT
>VHBV01000070.1 GCA_016882165.1 Candidatus Pelagibacterales bacterium | reverse complement strand
GATTAATGGCTGGACTTGTTTGCCCATACAACTTTACAACATTTTTTACTGGCGATTCATCTTTACGTAAACGTCCAATGGGAAGAGTTTTTGAACCAATTGCAGAAATTGGAGCAAAAATTGTGGCAAGACAAAGTAATTTGATGCCTTTTGCTGTTGTTGGTGCAAAAAATCCAATGCCAATTTCTTATAAGATGAAAGTTGCTTCAGCTCAAGTAAAAAGCTGTATTCTGCTTGCATCTCTTACAATTCGAGGAACTACTACCATTATTGAACCTGAGAAATGTCGAGATCATAGCGAAATTATGATGCGCTATCTTGGACTTAATGTTAAAGTGGAAGAATTAAATGACGGACACGGAAATAAAATTTCTTATTCTGGATTGCAAGAGTTTGATGCCAAAAATTTTGAAATTCCTGGAGATATTTCTTCTGCCGCATTCCTAATTGTTGCTGCACTTCTAGTAAAAAATTCAAAAATAAAGATAAATAATGTTGGAATAAATCCATTACGAGATGGAATTTTAACAACCTTAATTGAAATGAATGGTAAAATTGAGATTACCAATAAACGCTTAATTGGCGGAGAACTGGTTGCTGATCTTATTGTTGAATCAAGCGAACTAAAAGGAGTTGATGTTCCTGCGGAAAGAGCTCCAATAATGATTGATGAATATCCAATTTTGTCAATTGCTGCAGCAAATGCAAAAGGAATTACTAAAATGAATGGTCTTGCTGAACTAAAAGTAAAAGAAAGTAATCGCTTACTAATGATTGCTCAGAATTTAGAAAAGTGTGGTGTTGATTTTAAAATGGGAGAAGACTTTTTGGAAGTTAGTGGTGAAATGAGAAATAAACCACAAAAATTAGTTAACATTACAACTGCAATGGATCATAGAATTGCAATGTCATTTTTAGTAATGGGCTTAACTTTAGAAAATGGTGTAGAAATTGATGATTCTGAAATGATTCATACCAGCTTCCCTACTTTTGAGAAAATTTTCTCAAATTTTGGATGTCCTTTTGAAGAATAAACTAAAGTTTTATTCGTTACTCTTTTTGAAATGCAATTTTCTTACTTATACCAAATAAACTATTTCTTGATAGTTAAGTAATTGATCATATTAACTTCGTATTTTTGAGATAAAAATTTTCAAGAAATTTTCTTAACAAGAAGAGCATTTTTTAACCACCTCTATAATACCCAGCAACATATCTGGAACAGCTGTACACTCAAAATCTTTACCTACATTCAAACCACCAAGTAAATGAATTTTATCATGGTTTGACTGCACCATAAGTAAATCATTTTTCAACAATTCACTATCTAACATTTGTTTGAGAAGTGGATATTTTTGAGCTTTAAACTCAAAACCGAGACAATTGACCAAATAATCAACTTCCAGAACTTCTTTTTTTGTTTTGAGTAAAATTTTGTCAGATTCTTTCTCAACAGAAATTAGTCCACCATTTTTAATTTCAAGATTTCCTGCCGCAATCATTTGATCAATAATTTCTATAGAAGATTGAGGAGCGCGATGACGAAATATTGTCCAGTAAGGCATTAACCGCAAAAATAATTTTTTGTTTCTTTCATCAAAATTATACCACAAATCAACTGTAATAGGTTTTATTGAGTGAATAACGTAACGTAGATCAAACTTTGGGTTTTGACGCAAAAATTTACGAATTTTTAGACATAAAAATAAAAGTCCATTTTTTGAATCTTCTTTAGAAATAAAATTCGGCAATTCTTCTAAAAAACAGAAATGAGATTTTGGAAAATTACCTCTTCTTGAAATAACTGTAATTTTGCCATTAAAACCTTTTTTCTTCAAACCAACTATAACATCGACTGCTGTTAAACCTGATCCTAGTAAAGCGATTTTTTGGTTAGAGAAATTGTTATTATGAAAATCTATGTAATTTTGATTCCAAAGATATTGCACAACATTCTTTCCTTCAACTGCAAAAGGAAGAGAAGTTTGCTTAAAACTTGTAGCAATTATTATTTCGTCAGATTTATAGGTTTTGCCTTCAGAATCTGTTAACAAAAAAAACTTTTTAGATTTGTCTTGTTCTACCCCAACAACCTTATTCTTTATCAAAGAAACTTTCATTTCTTTCTCTTTTGCAGACAGAAAAGATTCATCAGAAATTTTTTGAAGATAATAGCCATATATTTGTCTTGGAGCAAAACCAAGTTCACCAACTTCTTGCCAAACTTGTGGGTAATTTTGTTGTAGAAATTGACAAAAATGCTGCTCTTCTTCAACAATGGCAGTCATTTTCTTAGCCGTAACATTCAGTATATAGTGAGGTGAAAATTCAGAGAAAGCAGCACTATGAAGAACATCTCCAGAGAAATTTTTTTCAACTTCATCAAAAACTATAACTTCATAATTACTTTTATAACTTTTAACTAAGTTAGCAAAAGCAATCCTTCCACAAAAACCAAAACCTATAATAGCTATTTTCTTCATTATCTTCTATAGACCAGATTTTATATTATCTTTAAGTTTCTGTGCTCTTCTTTGCATAACTTCATTTACTTTCCTTACATTTTCGCTTGCTGTTGTTTTAAATAAGAAAGGAAAAAAAGCGTGACAAACCAAGACTAAACTTACAACGAACAACCACATTCCATTTAAAAAAGCGAATAGAAAGTGTTCAAAATAATTTTCGCCCGTTTCTCTTAAATGACGATTCAAAAAATTAGTTTTTTCCATATTTTTAATTTTTAATTTTGGTAACTATACACTTTTTAATTGAAGCTAGTGATCTCCAAGAGTTTTTGTATCAGAGATCCTTCTCTTCACTCAAGAAAAGATTTATTTAGTATATATGAAACTTGTTATTATGGTGCAATTTTCTTAATTTTTGTTCTTAATTAAGAGCCGGTAAAAAAATATCATACTACTCTTTGTACTTCTAATATTTTTTTCGATATTCTCAAAGACGAAATAATTTCTTCTAGATGCTCTAAATTTTTAACTTCGATATCAATTATAAACTCAATGTGATCAGCACTACGGTTAGTTGTTTTTATACCAGTAATATTAATTTTCTTACTAGCAATAATACTACTAACATCTGCTAAACTTCCAGATTGATTATGAACTATAATTTTAACTCTACTTGAATATAATTCATCACCAATTTCATCATCGCTTTTCCAACAAACATCAAGAATTCTTTGAGGATTAAGAGCAATATTTTTTAAATTATGACAATTTTGGGCGTGAATTGTAACTCCTGCTCCAGTATTGATAACTCCAACTATTAAATCTCCAGGAATTGGAATGCAACAACCAGCATAATGTATTGCCATTCCCGACACAAGACCATCAATTGGAATTGCATGACTCGATTTTTTCTTCTTTTCTTGAGTTTTAGTTTGTGATAATTGTTTAGATTCTTCTTTAAAATCTGGATATAAAAACTTTAAAACATCTGCCCTAGGTAAACTACCATCAGCAATCTTAACATAAAGATCAGCAACCGTTTTTCTTCCAAAGTTTGGCAATATTTTTTCTAACATCTTTTCATTTATTTCTAAATTTTTAGATGCGAAAAACTTATTTAAAATTGCTTTACCCAAAGCGCTATATTCGCTGAACTTTTCTGCTTTTATGAATGATTTTATAGCATATTTTGCTTTTGAAGTTGTTACAAATTGTAACCAATTTGGTGAAGGTTTAGAGTTTTTAGAAGTCAATATTTCAACTTGATCGCCATTTTCTAGTTTTTGCCTTAGAGGAGTGATAACACCATTTACTTTTGCTGAGACACAATTGTTACCAACTTGAGAATGAATTGCATAAGCAAAATCAACAACAGTTGCACCAATTGGTAAGTTAAAAATATCACCATTTGGAGTGAAACAAAAAACCTCATTTTTATGCATCTCAAGTTTATGCTGTTTTAAAGCATCAGAAGCAAATTCTGAATTTTCAAAAAGAGCGACCAACTCATTAATCCATAAATATTGATGGTTTTCTGCACTTAGATTATTTTTATATTTGGTATTATTTTGCTCCTTATAATGCCAGTGAGCTGCAACACCAAGATCAGCAACTTCATGCATTTTTTGATCACGAATTTGGATTTCAATTTTCTTATTCATTGGCCCTAAAATTGCCAAATGCAAAGATTTATAACCATTTTCTTTTGGTGTTGATATGTAATCTTTAAAAGTTCTCGGAATCATGTTGTAATTAGAATTTATAATTCCAAGAACACGATAGCATTGAGCTAAATCATCAACAACAATTCTAAAGGCAATTATGTCATGCAAATGATGAAAAGCCACATTTTGCTTTTTCATCTTTAACCAAATTGAATATGGTTTTTTCTCTCTTCCTGAAATTTTAAAATTAACACCCTCAGCTTCTAGTTTTGAACTTAACTCTTTAATAATATCTTCAATAATATCTTTTTCTTTTTCTTTTAAATAATTAAGATTTTGGACTATGTGATTTCTGCTTTCTGGCTCAATTGCTTCAAAAGAGTATTCTTGCAATTCATCTTTAATTTTATTCAAACCAATTCTTGCAGCTAAAGGAGCATAAATATCAAGACTTTCTCTTGCTTTCTTTTCTCTTTTTTCTCTGGAAGGCATGTAAGACAGAGTTGACATATTGTGTAATCTATCAGCAAGTTTAACAAATAAGACTCTTATATCTTCTGACATTGCCAAAGTAAGTTTACGAAAATTTTCAGCAACTCTTTCATTTGCGGATATTGACTCTATTTTTCCAAGTTTTGTCACTCCATCAACAAGCCTTGCAACATTCTCACCAAAAGTTTCTGCAATTTCTTCTAAAGTAACATCTGTATCTTCAACAACATCATGCAAAAGCGCTGTTATAATAGTTTCTTGATCAAGTTTTAAATCAATTAATATTTCAGCAACAGCCAGTGGATGAAGAAAGTAAGGATCGCCAGAATGTCTTTTCTGGTTTCCGTGTGCAGTTTTAGAAAGAACGTAAGCTTTTTGAATTAAAGCTTCGTTAAGATTGGGATGATATGATTTGATTTTTGCAGTTAGCTCAGCAACTGAGATCATAAATTGAAAAATTTTACTTAATTTTATTTTGTTATTAAGAGTAAAATTTTACTAATCAATTTAATTTTGGAAGTCTTTTAAAAATATAATAAGTGGCCAATTTTGTCGGCCACCTACAAGAAGAAGCTATTAAATTTAAGCTTTCCTATAAAAAATATATATTATTAATCGTCAACTTGAACGTTTTCATCAACGAAAGTTGTTTCTTTTAGAATCATTGATTGAGATTGAATTTCTTCTTCAACCATTTCTGAAACCGAGCTGTTATGAGATTGATTGGTTTCAGCAGCACCACGATTCTTAATAGAACGCACGATATTTTTCTTAACACCTTCAATATCAACTAAACCATCAGCAATTTCTCTTAATGAAATAACAGCTGGTTTTTCTTTACGATCAAGTTGAGTAGAAGCACCTGATAAGATACTTTTAGCACGATTACCTGCAACCAAGCAAAGTTCAAAACGATTATTTACAACTGTAACGCAATCTTCAACTGTAACTCTTGCCATTGTGAATTATATTAATTAGTTTTAAGGAAGTTTTTGAAAAAATATAAGAATATTCTACAAACAAAATCTGCATAATCAATAAAAAACATGAGCAAAATTACAATTCACAGTGAAGAAGAATTTAAAAAAATGCGCCCCGCTGGTCTTTTGGCTGCCGAAATTTTAGACTTTATAACAGATTTTGTTAAAATTGGAGTTACAACAGAAACATTAAATAAGCTTTGCCATGAAAAAATTATTTCAAGTGGCGCAATTCCCGCACCACTTAATTATCGTGGTTTTCCAAAATCTATTTGCACATCTGTAAATCACGTTGTTTGTCACGGAATACCAAGCGAAAAAGAATTAAAAGATGGCGATATAGTTAACATTGACGTAACAGTAATTCTAAACGGCTGGTATGGAGATTCTAGTAGAATGTATTACGTTGGCGAACCTTCAATAAAAGCCAAAAGATTGTGTCAAATTACTTACGATGCAATGATGCTTGGTATTGAACAAGTAAAACCAGGAAATACTTTGGGTGATATTGGCAATGCAATTCAAACTTTTGCCGAAAAAAATGGCTTCTCAGTTGTTCGAGATTATTGTGGTCACGGAATTGGTAAAATTTTCCATACTGAACCAAGTATTCTTCACTATGGTAAAAAAGGAACTGGAACAGTTTTGCAAGAAGGAATGTTTTTTACAGTTGAACCTATGATTAATGCTGGAAAATACGAGACAATTCTAAGTAAACATGATGGCTGGACTGTTACTACAAGAGATAAATCTTTATCAGCTCAGTTTGAACATACGGTTGGAGTTACTAAAGATGGGGTAGAAATTTTCACTTCTTCACCAAAAGGTTTAGATTTTCCGCCTTACAAAATTAAATTTTAAGATCTTTTACAATAAACGCTTATTAATAATAACAAAAGTTTATAGCCAGTTGCAAAGAGTGCAAAGTAAGTGTGAATTGAAGTAGAAAATTCTGTTGCAATTTTGGCTTAACTTTTTAGGCTCTAGAACCTAAAAAAAATTTTAATCAAACATTTATTTGAGGAACAACCTTTGTTGAAAAATATTAAATCTTTTCACATTTCTGGCATTGAAACCCTACCAATAATTGAGGGTGGAAAAGGAGTTGGAGTTACTAATGGAATAACTGCTGGTCATTTTGCAAAATCTGGAGCAGTTGGAACTTTTTCTGGAGTTAATGCTGATTATATTGATGAAAACGGTAAATTTGTTCCACAAG
>VHBV01000069.1 GCA_016882165.1 Candidatus Pelagibacterales bacterium | reverse complement strand
GCGATGTCAAATAATTTCAGCACAAACTACCGAATTTACTATGAAGACACTGATGCTGGAGGCGTGGTTTATTATGCAAATTACTTGAAGTTTTTTGAACGTTGTAGAACTGATTTTTTAAGAAGCTTAGGTTTAAATCAAAATCAGTTACTTACTGAGAAAAATTTGGCTTTTGTAGTAAGAAAATGCGAAATTGAATATTTATCTCCCGCAAAACTTGATGACTTAGTAAAAGTTGAAGTAGAGGTTGAAAATATTACTGCAGCTTCAATTTCTATGAAGCAAAAGATTTATCGTGATGATAAAATTTTAAGCAGTTTGAAAGTTGAAATTGTATGTGTGGATTCACGTAATTTCAGACCTTGCCGCATTAGTGATTGGTTAAGAAATTTATTAGCAGTACATAATACTTTATAACGTACTGTCATCCTGATCGTTAGCGAAGGATGACAGTTTAGAATAGTGAAGAAATAAAAAATTTAATTTATAAAAAATAATGTTTGATAATTTTTCTACAAAAATTTCTAAAATCTTTGATTCAATTTCTGGTAAAAAATTTATTTCAGAAGATGATTTATCAGCAACAATGCGTGAAATTAGAATCGCTCTTTTAGAAGCCGATGTAAGCTTGGCAGTTGCTAAAGATTTTATAGAAAAAGTAAAGGCAGAAGCGAATGGAAAAGAAGTTGTAAAAAGTATTTCTGCTGGACAAATGGTGGTAAAAATTGTCCATGACGAGTTAGTAAAATTACTGGGTAGTGAAAAATCAGAATTAAACTTAAATGTTAAACAACCAGCAATCATTATGCTTGTTGGTTTGCAAGGTGCTGGTAAATCTACTACTGCTGGAAAATTAGCTTCTCTTTTAAAAAATAAAAAACATAAAAAAGTTTTATTAGCTTCCCTTGATACTTACCGACCAGCAGCTCAGGAACAATTAGAAATTTTAGCAAAAAAAGTTGGGGTTGAAGTAGTTGAAATTATTGCCGATCAAAAACCTCTTGAAATTACTAAGCGCGCTATTCAAAAAGCCGAACTTTTGGGCAGTGAAGTATTAATTTTAGATACAGCCGGCAGAACTCACTTAAATGAAGAGTTAATGCAAGAGTTAAGTGAAATTAAAAAAATAGCAAATCCATCTGAAATTTTGCTTACAGTTGATGCTTTAATTGGACAAGACGCAATTAATGTTGCTAAAAGTTTTAACGAAAGATTAGAAATAAATGGTGTTATTTTAACAAGATTAGATGGTGACTCGCGCGGTGGTGCAGCTCTGACAATGAAAAGTGCAACTAATTGTGCAATTAAATTTATTGGTGTTGGTGAAAAACTTGACGAATTGGAAGAATTTAATCCAAGCAGAATTGCGTCAAGAATTATTGGTATGGGTGACGTTGTGTCTTTAGTAGAAAAAGCACAAGAAATGTTTGATGTACAAGAAATGGAGAAATCTGCAAAAAAAATGCAGAAAGGCCAATTTGATTTGAATGATCTTTTATCACAAATCCGTAACATGAAAAAAATGGGTGGTATTGGCAGCATCATCAAATTTTTGCCTGGCGCCAGCAAATTAAAAGAGCATATTGGAAAAATTTCTGACACTGAGAAAGAAATGATTCGTCAAGAAGCTTTAATTTTATCAATGACCAAAAAAGAAAGAGCTAATCCAGAACTTCTTAACTCTTCACGTAAATTTAGAATTGCTAAAGGTGCAGGAAGTAATATTCAAGAGGTCAATCGTTTGCTTAAAAAATATAAGCAAATTCAAAAAATGATGAAAAAATTTGGCAAGATTGATCCTAGAAAAATGGCGGAAATGATGGATGAAAAAGAAATGTCAAAACTAAAAGATTTTGTAAATTAAGAATTTTTTAAAAATGCCTAGTTTTAAAGACACCAAAATTCTTCCTTATAAATCTTCTGAAATTTATGGACTTGTTATGGATATTGAAAAATATCCTGAATTTTTACCTTGGTGCAAACAAGCCAAAATTATTAATATCATTTCAACAGAAAATCTACAAGCTGATTTACTGATTAACTTTAAAAGTCTTTTTGAAAAATATAGATCAGACGTAAAACACGGAATAGGTGAAAATGGATTTTATTTTGTAGATGTTACAGCTATTGAGGGTCCTTTTAAATATTTAAAAAACAGATGGAGATTTCGTGATTTAGATAATCAAAAGTCTTGCAAAGTTGAATTTGAAATTGAATTTCAATTTAACTCTTTTCTTTTGGAAAAAATGTTTGGGGCAATTTTTGAAAAAGCAGTTAATAAAATGATGCACGCTTTTGAAGAAAGAGCAAAAGTAATATTTGCTCAAGAAAAGTAACTATTTTTGAGGAAGATTTTCTTTCTAGCAACTAACAACAGAACTACGATTTAATCACAATTCTGTTATTACTTGTACTCACAAAAAAACTTTTATTGAATCTTCATTGGCAAAATTACCATGTTTATACCTTTTACATGCAACCTTCTTTGCATGATGTAAGCAACATGGTTATAAAGCAGCTGAGTTAAGATATTTTCATTATCAAAAATAAACTTCGTACCAAAGAAAACTGTGTGTGGATAATCTTTAGAAACACGATCAGTTAATTGGGTGAATTTTTCCACAATATCAGTTCCATAACCAACATAGGCTTTAGCAAAACGACCATTAGCATTGCAATAATTACGATATTTACGCAAAGCTGATTTTGTTTTTCTTCTCATATCGCGCCATTTTTTTTCTTCTCTGAAAGTGTTAGAATCAACCTCTCCAACTGTTACAAAAATAAAATTCTGGAAAATACCTGGAAATAATTTCTTAATCTCAAGAAGACAATGCATACCGCTACCAAAAGTTTGATCAACAATGATTGCTGCTGTTGGAGCTCTTTTATCAATTATTTGTTCTTCCAGACTTGGAGCAATATTTTCATAATCACAAAATTGTGACTCGCTTCTATTAAGACGCTCTCTAAACTTAATATAACTATGTCTAATTAGTAAACCAATTGCTACAAATAAAGAAGTAATTAACAAAGTAACCCAGCCACCTTCATAAAACTTTTCAAAAATTGTAACTGCCAAGATTGAAGCACAAACAATAAATCCAACTAAAGCCACAAATAACTTACTTTTCCACCTTGGTTTTCTGCGACGATGACGAAACCAGTATATTGTCAAACCAAGAAGTGACATAGAAAAAGTTATGAACACGTTAATTGAATATAATACGACTAAAACATGCACTGAACCACCAGTTATAATCAAAGTTATTATGGCAGCGATAGCCATAAATAAAATTCCATTTTTAACCACTAGTCGACTTGAAAGAGAGCTAAAAGATTTTGGCATCCACTCATCATGAGCCATATTTGCAACCACTGTAGGACCAGCTAAAAAACCAGAATTTGCCGCAACCAGTAATAAACCAGCTTCCAAAATCAAGACAATTGATACCACAATTGAGCTAATATTATAGTCACCAATTTGCCAATTTTGAGTAATTGAGTAGAAAACTGTAGCATTTAGGGTTTGCCCATCAATTTTTTCCGCACCCCAAAGCAGGTAAAGCAGAATAATACCTGCTGCCATAAAGGACAAAGAAATTGCTACCAAAAACATTGTTAATTTTGCAGTTCTAACTCTTGGTTCAGCCAAAGTATGAACGTTATTTGAAACAGCCTCTAAACCGGTGTAAGTTCCTCCACCCATAGAAAAAGCTTTCAAAAATAATGAAATAACAAAAATCATGCCCATAGAACTACGTAAATCTGTTGATTCTTGAGATGCTCTTGGAAACAACTCAACTAAACCAGAATGATGAGTAATAATACCGTAAACAATCAAAAAGAAATGAGTCACTATAAAGCCTAGAAATATTGGCATAAGAAATTTGATTGACTCTTTCATCCCTCGCAAATTAAGAATTGCCAATAGAAATACAAAGAATATTGCAATCACTAACTTCGCACTTTGCCACTCAAAAGGCAAAAAGCTGAATATAGCATCAATTCCGCTCGCAACCGAAATTGAAATTGTCAAAACATAATCAATAATTAAGGCTGAACCAGATACCAATCCTGCATGCCGTCCAAGAAGTCTTGTTGCAACTCTATATCCACCACCACCATTTGGAAAAAGTTCAATAACTTGAATATAAGCATAAGAAATTATAAAAACTGTCAAAGCAGTTGCAATCGCTAGATAAATAGCTAATTCTTCATGAACACCAAGAGCTAAAAATGCTTCTTCTGGACCATAGCAAGAAGATGATATTCCGTCAGCCCCAAGGCCAATCCAGGCCATTAAAGCAATTAGAGAGATATGTTTTCTAGTTTCCTTATCGAAAGGATCGCGCGCTTTACCAATTAACAAACTTCCTATTCTACTTAGCATGATAATTTTTTACTTTGGCAGTTAGTTGCTGAATTAATTCTACTGATTTTTCACCACGAATTTTCTCAATTCCCGATGACACATCAATCATTTGAGCATTAGCTATTTTAGAAGCCTGCAAAACGTTATCTATATTTATTCCACCAGATAAGAACCACATTCTGCGAGCTCTGAAACCAACTAAAATTCTCCAATCAAAGCTTTTTCCACTTCCACCACCTTCAACAGTTTTGCTATCAAGCAAAAATAAGTCTGATTCATTTTCAAAGTTTCTGATTTGCCTTAAATCTTGTCTGCCGCCAATTTTGAAAGCTTTTATAATTTTAACTTGAGGAAAAATTTCTTTTATTTTCTTCAAAAATCCTGGTGTTTCATTACCATGAAATTGGAAATATTCTGGTTTAAGATATTGATAAACCTGCTTTATAATTGATAAATCATTATTTGAGAATACTGCAACTTTTGCAATTTTGTTTGGAATGACCTGAGCAATTTTTCCTGCTTCTTCTGGAGTTATATAACGAGGAGACTTTTCACAAAAAACAAATCCAATAAAATCAGCGCCACATGAAACTGCAGCTAAAACTGATTGCTGATCTTTAAAACCGCATAATTTAATTTTCATACTAATGCGCTTTTCTTAAAACTTAAATCCTGCAGGCAATGGAATTCCATTGGTTACAGACTTCATAGATTCAGATGAACCATCATCTGCTTTCTTTTTTGCATCGTTAAAAGCCGCAATCAAAAGATCTTCTAAAATTTCTTTTTCATCTTTGTTAACTAAGGAATCATCAATGATAATTTTTTTTGCTATTCCAGATCCAGTGATTTTAACTTTGACCATTCCACCACCGCTCTGACCTTCAAATTCAGCATTAGCCAAATTTTCTTGCATTTGCTGCATTTTCTTTTGCATTTCTTGCGCTTGACGCATTAACATTTTCATGTCCATAACTTGTATCTCAAAAAACTTTGTTGAAAAAAATACGCATTTTATAGCGCAAAATTTGATTTAACTTCCCAAAATAGCCAACTTTATCCATAGATTCTTTAGCATAAAGAGGATATTCCATAACCTTTTGATTATTCATTTTAATTATTAAAGTTGCAACCTTATCTCCTTGTTTGATTGGAGCATAAATTGGACCTTTATATTCAACTTTCATTGATAAATTCTGAGGTGATGCAGTGATTGGTAAACTAAATGTAACTTCATCTTTTACAACAGCTTTAACTTCTGGAGAATTGCCCAGCCATGTTTTGAGATTTGCAATTTCTGAACCTGAGTTAAAGAAGCTATATTTTTTGTAATTTGCAAATCCATAATCAAATAACTCAGTTATTGTATCAGATCTTAATCTTGGTGTTCTAGCTTTGTTTACAACAGCAATTAACATTCTATTATCTCTTTTTACTGCGCCAACCACTCCATAACCACCATCATCTGTATGACCTGTTTTTCCTCCTAAAATTCCATCATAATGTTTTTTTATTAAAGGATTTCGGTTGATTTGAGTTATTTTACCATAAGTAAAGCTTTCAATACCTAAATAGCCCGCATATTGAGGGAAATCTTGATAGAAACGAGCAGTTAAATATGCCAAGTCACGTATACTCATGTAATGTCTAGGCTCATTAAGTCCATGAGGATTAGCAAAATGAGAATTTATCAAGTTTAATTCTCTTGCTTTTATATTCATTAAATCAATAAAATTGCCCAAACTTCCAGCAACTGCTTCGGCCAAAGCAATTGAAGCATCATTTCCAGAAACTGCCAAAAGACCTTTTAACAAATCATCTATTGAAACCATATCTCCATAGTTCAAGAACATACTGGAACCCGACTTTCTCCAAGCGTTTTTACTGACGAAACATTGCTTGTCTAGACTAACGCGACCTTTTTTAATTTGGTCAAAAACCACATAAGCAGTCATAATTTTTGTCATCGATGATGGCGCAATCCTAAGATCAGCATTTTTAGATAATAAAACTTGAGACGTTTGTGGATCAAACAAAAAGTAAAATTGCGCTTCTTGTAATTTTTTGCTTACTTTTGGACTTTCGTTCGAAGGAAAACATTCTTCATTTTTTGTGTCTACTTCTTCTTTTATAATACTAACATCTTCTTTTTTCTTTTCTTTTACTTCGCTAACAGCCTGCTTTTTGACAGTTTTAATGTTTTCTTGTTTGTGGGAAACTTCTTTAATTGATTTTTTCTTTTCTTTTTTTTGTTGTTTTGTTTTTTCTGATTCTTTGTTTTTGGTTTGAGTTTTTGAGTTCTTATTAGACTTTTTACTATCAGATTTAGTATAAGATTCAGACTTTTTAAAAGCCGAAATTTCATATTTAGTATTAGATTTCTCATATGCAAAAACCTCTTTTCCAAACAAGAAGAAAAGGCATATAGAAACTAGATAAAATTTAGTTAAACTACTCATGCTACTTAATTTATTTTAAGAATTTTATCAATTATTGTGTTATTTTCTGTTTTTTTAGAATCCACTTTAACAT
>VHBV01000068.1 GCA_016882165.1 Candidatus Pelagibacterales bacterium | reverse complement strand
TAACCCTTACTCTTAAATCTTTACTGTAAGCCTGTACCATATTTATCCAAAAAATCTGATTAAATAAAATGGTTTTAAAATATCAATAGATATTTAGTTTGGTATATAGTTTTTGTAAAAATTTCGCAAAAAAAAGGCTTTCACCTCTATTTCTAATTGGAAACAGAGCTGAAAGCCTTTAATTTCGAATGTCTGCAAAATTACATATTTTCAGAAATATATTTTACAGCACTTTCAACTGTAGTAATTTTTTCAGCAGCTTCATCAGGAATTTCAATTCCGAATTCTTCTTCAAAAGCCATAACCAATTCAACTTGATCTAAGCTATCAGCACCCAAATCATCAATAAAGCTGGCATTTTCAGAAACTTTAGCTTCTTCTGCACCAAGATGGTTAATGATAATTTTTTTAACTCTTTCAAAGATTTCGTTGTTGTTAGTCATAAAAATTGATATTTATTAATAAAAATTTAAAAAGCCTTCGCTCTAAAAAAGCAAAAGGCTTCTTAATAATTTCAAAAAGAAGAGAATCAGAATCTCTAAAACTCAATCCCATTTGGTTTGCTACCTTAGACAATCTAATTTAAATAGCAAATAAAAAAGCTAATTTAATATACAAAATAATACATTAAATTGTTCAAATTAGTACGGCATAATAGCCATAATTTGACGCTTTTGAGTTAATGCGTCAACCTTATCAAAAAAAGGTAACATAGTTTTGAATTTATCAAAAAAGCTTTTTTCTTCTTGAACAATAGAAATTTCTTTTATTGGCAAATGTTTTATATCAATTTTGCGAGACTTTTCAAAATATGATAAAGCTTGCGGTTCACCACCAATTTCATCAATTAAACCAACTTTCAAAGCTTGTCTACCAGTAAATACTCTTCCATCTAAAATAAATCTGGTGTCTTTAACTAATTTCTCACCTCTTCTTTGACGCACTAAATCAGAGAAGAAGACATAACTATCATTAATTGATTCTTGCACAACAGCATCAACTAAAGAGTTCGATTTTTCAAATGGAGATGGGCTACCTTTTAAGGGAGATGATTTATAGCTATTGAATTTAACACCCACTTTACGCGCTAATTCTGTAAATTCTGGACTTTCCATCAAAACACCAATTGAACCAGTTAAAGTTCCATTATGGGCTATAATATAGTCTGAAGCAATTGCAGCCATATAACCACCTGACGCTGCGACTGATCCCATTACTACTGCTATTGGTTTTTTTTCAGCAATTTTTCTAAGATCTTCAAATAAAATTTCACTTCCAACAATTCCACCACCAGGACTATCAATATTAACTATTACGGCTTTTACTGATTTTTCTAAAGCAATTTTTTCTAAAACTTCACTACGAAAATCATTTTCGAAAATTACACCTTCAATTTTAATTTCTGCAATATAGTCAGAACCTTCCGGAACACCATCTGATAAATTATCACCAGCCAAAATTCTTAAGAATAAAATTATAACAACAAATATGCATAAGATGGATAAGTTTTTCCACTTATGCACTTTGTTCTTAAGATAAATTAGTGCAGCTAAATTATCAGATGAGTTCATAAAATATTATCTAAATTACTTTTTAGACTCAGAAGCTCCAAGAGCAGCAAGAGATTCTTTCAAAGCATCACCTGCAATTGAACCAATTGTGGTTCCACTATCAGAATCTGAGTAGATATGAGCTTCTTGTTCATCAGCTTCCATATCTTTAATTGAAAGAAGAAGTTTTCCAGTAACTTTGTTGAATAATACTACTTTAGCTTCAATACGATCACCAACTTCATATTTTTCAGTTTTTTGCTCTTGTTTGTTTTTAGAAATATCAAGTCTTTTGATTACAGCTTTTAGACCATTATCAAGCTCAACTTCCAAGAAGTCTTTTTTAACATTCACAACAGCACAAGAAGTAACTAGTCCAGATTCAATTCTAGCTATTTCATCTTTGAAATTTGGATTGTTAATTTGTTTGATACCAAGAGAAATTCTTTCTTTTTCATAATTTCCACCAAGTACAACAACTTTGATTTTTTCATCTTTTTTGAATTTTTTCAAAATTTCTTCTGGAGTACCTTCAGATGAAATGTCAGAAACATGTACTAAACCATCAACTCCGCTTTCAAATCCAACAAAAAGACCGAATTCAGTAAAGTTTTTAACAACACCTTCAACAACATCACCAACTTGATGGCTTTCAGAGAAAGATTGCCAAGGGTTTTTTTCACATTGTTTCATACCCAAAGAAATTCTGTGATTTTGTGGATTAATATCCAATACCATCACTTCAACTTCTTGGCTTACAGATAAGAATTTTCCTGGAGTTGAGTTATTTTTTAACCAGCTCATTTCAGAAACGTGGACTAAACCTTCAATTCCGTTTTCAATTTCAACAAATGCACCGTAAGTTGTGATATTAGTTACATGACCTTTAACTACTGAACCAACCGGGTATCTTTGAGCAATTGTATCCCAAGGATTTTGTTGTAATTGCTTCATACCCAAAGAGATACGTTTGCTATCTTCGTCAAATTTGATAACTTGAACCTTAACTTCTTGACCAACTTTCAAAACTTCTGATGGATGACGAACACGGCACCAAGAAATGTCAGTTAAGTGTAATAAACCATCGAATGAACCGAAATCAATGAAAGCACCGTAGTCAGTGATGTTTTTGATAACACCGTCCAAAGCGTCGCCAACTTTAATTTTAGCAAGAACTTTGTCTTTCTCAACGTTTCTTTGGCTTTCAAGAATAGCTCTTCTAGAAACAACAACGTTTCCTCTAACTTCATCAATTTTTAAAACTTGTAATTTTTCAGTTTTGTTGATCAAGAAAGAATCATCAGATAAAAGCATAGTGTCAACTTGACTTCTAGGCAAGAAACAAGTGATGCCATTCACATCAACCGCATAACCACCTTTTACTTTTCCAAGGATTAAACCTTCAATAACAGTTTTATCTTCCAAACAATTTTTAAGGAAATGCCAGTTATTGTATCTTCTAGCGTTATCACGACTGATAACTAATTCACCTTTTTTGTTTTCAAGTCTTTCAAGAAATACGTCTACAACATCACCTTCGTTAATTTCACCGTCTCTTTTGAATTCAGAAATATCAACAAAACCAACTGATTTTGCACCAATATCAACTGCAACTCCTTTTTCAGAAATGCCAACAATAACACCTTTAACAACTGTTCCTTCAACTAGTCTTTGACTGTCTTTTTCGTATTCTTCAAAAAGTTCTGCAAAATTTTCTGCAAAAAATAATTTTTCTTGTTCAGCCAATATATTAGCTGCATTGCTAGCTGGTTTATTCATATTAAAGTAGTTAATAAAGAGTTAATATTAAGAATCTTAAATGACTTAAAAATTCTTTTTGAGTCCTAATTTTTTTAGTAGGGGCTCTAAATTATAGTGATAAAACTCTAAAAATCAAGCTCTAATATTGAATTGGATTTTTACAAATGTATGAAGATTTTTACAAAAAATTTATTTTTTTATAGAAAAGAAAGTTTTGATAAGTAAAGAAAAAATTTAATTTTTTTATTTTAAATTCATTCTATGAATTTCTGGCTTTAAATCAATTATTAATATTATTTAGGTTTAAAATAGCTTGATTTCATAAATTAAACTTTTACTAGATTCTAGGTAGAAATTTATAGCTAATTTTAAACAACTTTTGTTTGTATTTAAAATTAGAATTAAATTTCACCAATCTATATTTGTAATAATTTATAAATAAAAATTATGCTAAATTTTTCTAGCCGAATAGCCACACGATTATCAAGAAGCAATAGCGTATTTGCTAGAAGATTATTTGGTACAATTGAAAATACAGAAGAGAAAGAGTACTCGCAGGTTTTAGCGATCAGATCATGTCCAATCGATAGAAAATCATCGCTAAGTGGAGTAGCCCGAATATTCATTCCAGGTTGCAAAACCCCACCTTTTTCTCAAGGATCTAAAGGTGCAATATCAGTCTTACCTTCCGAAACAAAAGAATTCTTTCTGTCTAACCTATATTCAAAATCTGATGTTTATGAATCAAGTGAAGAAGAAATAACTGCCAAAAACTTTCCTGTTTCAGGAGAATCTATAGTTCACCAATCTAGCAAAGGAAATCCAATACCAGATACAGAAATCAGCTACAATGGTCAAATAATTGGTATTTTTGAGATTAAATATGACCCTATAACAGAAGAAAAAGCTAAAAAAGATGAATTGAGATATTTCATTTTAGTCAATAAAGACGAAAAATACTATCTTAACGAAATAATAGATGGAAAAGAAGTGCCTGCAGTTTTTTCTTCATCAATAATTCACTTTGATGGAAGAACAAGAACAAAAAATGAAATATTAAAACAAAACTCAATTGTTGAAGAAAATTATGAGCATTTTGTAGAAAAAGTAGCAAAAAGTTTATCGTCTTTTAAAACTTCAAGAAGTGATTGTTCAATGCTATCTTCAATTATTTCTGATATAAATTCAGTTGCTTTAAGAAAAAATCCACAATTTTACGAGCAATACATAAAACACTTTCAAAAACTAGAAGAAGAAGAAAAATCTAAACCAAAAACTACAGTGCAAGAAGAAGAAGAAAAATCTAAACCAAAAACTACAGTGCAAATTGATCTAGAAAGAGAAAGTGAAAAATTAAATAAATCCTATAAACAAAGATATAACGGATCATCTTATAATATGAGTGCTGGCGGTGATTAAATAAAAAATTCCTGACATAGCTATTGTCTAATAAATGGTAAACAAAATTTAAGATAATAAATAGTTGACTATTTTAGTTGGTTTTTGATAATTCTAGCGCTCAAATTTTTTCAAATAAAGAATTATGATACTTACAACTAAAGGTAGATATGCCGTACTAGCAATAATTGATATTGCTGACTCTGCAGACTCAGAAAAAGCAACCCCTCTCTTTGCAATTTCGCAAAGACAAAACATCTCGCTTTCTTATCTTGAGCAAATTTTTACCAAACTGAGAAAAGCCGAAATTGTAAAATCAAGCAAAGGACCTGGCGGAGGATATTTTTTAAATAAAGACCCTAAAGAAATAACAATTGCGGAAATTATAAATGCAATTGGAGAACCAATTAGAATAACAAGCTGCAGCAATAAAAAAGAGGGTTGTATTTCAAACAAAGAAACTTCCAAAAAGTGTAAAACTCATGATCTTTGGCATGGTCTTGAAAAAAGAATTTATGACTATCTTTATTCAATATCTTTGTATGATGTATGCAGTAGTAGTTTTCCAAAATTTTACCAAACTACCAATAATAATTTTCTTAGTTAAGTTATGAAATCAATTTATCTTGATCACAATGCCACAACTAAAATAAGCGATGAAGTTTTGGCAAAAATGACAGAGGTTTATAAACTTCCTCTTAATAACTCTTCAAATCACTTGCTTGGAAGAAAAGCAAATTCAATTGTAGAAGAAGCCAGACAGGAAGTTAAAAATCTAATTAATGCTACTAACTACGAAGTAATATTCACAGCAAGTGCCACTGAAGCAAGTAATATGGTTATTCGTGGTACGGAAGTAAAGAAAATTTTATTCTGTGGAATTGAGCATGCATCAGTATTTAGCTGTCGCCCAAGCGACAAGGAAATTATTGAAATTAGAGCTCTAGAAAATGGTCTAATTGATGTTGAAGATTTTAAAGCAAAGCTTGAATCTATTAATGATGGCAACTTTTTAGTATCTTTGATGCTTGCCAATAATGAAACAGGAGCGATTCAACCAACAAAGGAAGTTGCAAGATTAACTCATCAGAAAAGCGGTTTATTTCACTGTGATATGGTTCAAGGAGTAGGGAAAATTGCAGTTGATATTGAGGATATTAATGCTGATTTTGCATCAATTTCAGCTCACAAAATTCATGGTCCACAAGGAGTTGGAGCATTATTTATTAGAAAAGGCTTAGATATAACACCAATAATTTATGGAGGAAAACAAGAAAAATCAAAAAGAGCAGGAACAGTAAATACAGCTGGAGTTGCTGGATTTGGAGAAGCTTGTAAAATTGCTGCAAAAAACTTGGGAATTTATGAAGAAGTGAGAAAACTAAGAGAATATTTAGAAAACGAGTTAAAAAAACATGCTGGTGAAGATATCATAATTTTTGCAGAATCTGTAAATAGGCTTCCCAACACTTGTTATTTTGCAACAAAAAATGCCAGCAATCAAACACAACTAATTCATTTTGATTTAAACAGAATTTGCATTAGTGCAGGCTCTGCCTGTTCTTCTGGAAGTACCTCACCTGCAAGAGTTTTAAGTGCAATGAGAGTGGATCCAAATTTTCTAGGAAGTGCAATTAGAGTGAGCCTTGGATCTGATACAACAAAAGCTGAAATTGATAAATTTATAAAAATTTGGTTAGAACTTTATAACAGAATTAAAACGAGTAAATAAAATGACTGTAAAATTACCAATTTACCTTGATTACCAATCCACAACTCCAATTGACCCAAGAGTTATTGAAGTAATGACAAAATGCATGTCGGAAGATTTTGGAAATCCTCACTCAAGAACTCATGCTTTTGGCTGGAGATCGGAAGAACTAATTGAAATTGCAAGAAAACAAGTTGCTGATCTAATTGGAGCTGATTCTAAAGAAATTATTTTTACATCTGGTGCTACTGAATCAAATAACTTAGCAATTAAAGGAGTTGCTAAATTTTATGGAGAAGAGAAAAACCATATAATCACAATTGCAACTGAACACAAATGTATTATCAACTCGGCGCGTGATTTAGAACAAGAAGGTTATAAAGTAACTTTTCTACAAGTTCAACAAAATGGTCTTATTGACTTAAATCAACTTGAAAAAGCTATTACTGAAAAAACATGCTTAATTTCAATAATGTCAGTAAATAATGAAATTGGAGTTATTCAACCTCTAAAAGAAATTGGC
>VHBV01000067.1 GCA_016882165.1 Candidatus Pelagibacterales bacterium | reverse complement strand
TGTTGCGAATAACTTAAATGATATTTCTAAAGACAATCCAGCAATTTTATTAGATTTAGTCAGTAATTGGAAACAAAATGTCGATCAAAAATTGCTTAAACATTCTTTAAGAACTCTTTTAAAAAAAGGCAATAAAGATGCTTTAGAGTTGATTGGGATAAAATGTGACAAAAAATTTCAACGAAATTCTTTTATTAAAGACTTTAATTTAAAAAAAATAAAAGTTAAAATAGGAGAAATCTTAGACTTTGATTTTGTCTTAGAAAATCAGGTAGAAAATCAAAAAATAAGACTCGAATATGCTGTTTTCTTTTTCAAGAAAAACGGCTCTCATAGTAAAAAAGTTTTTCAAATCGCAACAAAAAATTTTACAAAAGGTTTGTTCAATTTTAATAAAAAACATTCTTTTTGTAATTTGACGACCAGAAAGCATTACAGTGGACAGCACTTTATATCATTGGTTGTTAATGGAGTTGAGGTGGAAAAAAAAGAGTTCTTTGTATTTTAAAAATAATAAATTTCAAAAATGACTTCGCAAAAATTTGTATATTCTTTCGGTGATGGTAAATCTGAAGGTGATGCTTCAATGAAAAACTTGCTTGGCGGTAAAGGTGCCAATTTAGCAGAAATGTCAAAAATGGGATTGCCAGTTCCTCCAGGATTTACAATTACAACTGAATTTTGTGACTTTTACTACAAAAATGGCAAAAAATTCCCTGCTGAACTAAAACAAGAAGTTGCTGAAGCTTTGAAGAAAGTTGAAGAGAAAATTGGTGCTAAATTTGGTGATGAGAAAAATCCTCTTTTATTCTCGGTTCGTTCCGGAGCTCGTGCTTCAATGCCGGGAATGATGGATACAGTTCTAAACCTGGGTTTAAATGACAAAACAGTTTTGGGTCTTGCCGCAAATAGTGGAAATAAACGTTTTGCTTTCGACTCATATCGTCGTTTTATACAGATGTACTCCGATGTTGTTCTTGGTGTTGACCATTATAATTTTGAAGTGATTTTGGATGAAAAAAAGCATGAATTTGGTGCTAAAGCTGATACTGATTTAACTGCCGAAAATTTGGAAGAAATTGCTAACCTATTTAAAGATAAAGTTAAAGAAGAGTTGGGACGTGAGTTCCCTCAAGACGTTAACGAACAACTTTGGGGAGCGGTTGAAGCTGTTTTTGCTTCATGGATGAATGAGCGTGCAATTGTTTATCGTCAGTTACATGATATTCCTGCAGCATGGGGAACCGCTGTAAATATTCAGTCGATGGTATTTGGTAATATGGGTGATACTTCTGCAACTGGTGTTGCTTTCACCAGAAATCCATCAAATGGTGTGAAAGAGTTATATGGTGAATACTTAATAAATGCTCAAGGTGAAGATGTGGTTGCTGGAATACGAACTCCACAGTCAATTACAATATCTGGTAAAACTCAACTTGGTTCAACTTTGCCTTCAATGGAAGAAACAATGCCTGATGTTTTTTCTCAACTAGTGGAAATTTATAAAAAGTTAGAGAACCATTATCGTGATATGCAAGATATCGAGTTTACAGTCCAAAATAAAAAATTGTGGATGTTGCAAACTAGAAATGGAAAAAGAACTGCTCATGCTGCAGTTAAAATTGCTGTCGATATGGTTAGTGAAGGTTTAATTGATAAAAAAGAAGCTTTGAAACGTGTTGACCCAGCAAGCTTAGACCAACTACTACACCCAACTCTTGATCCAAAAGCTAAAGTGCAAGTTATTGCAAAAGGATTGCCAGCTTCTCCAGGAGCTGCTTCTGGTGTTGTAGTTTTTTCTTCTGCTGAAGCTGAAAGAAGATCTGAAAATGGTGATAAGGTTATTTTGGTTCGCGTAGAAACAAGTCCAGAAGACATTAAAGGAATGCATGTTTCTCAAGGAATTCTAACTGCTCGTGGCGGTATGACTTCTCATGCCGCAGTTGTCGCTCGTGGTATGGGAACTCCTTGTGTTTCTGGTGCTTCAAACTTGCATGTTGATCATGCAGGCCAATTTTTTATGGCAGGTGGAATTGAAGTTAAAGAAGGTGAAATAATTACAATAAATGGTTCAACAGGTGATGTAATGCTTGGAGCTGTTCCAACTCTAAAACCTAATTTATCAGGTGATTTTGAAACAATCATGAAATGGGCTGACGAAGTAAGGGTTCTGAAAGTTAGAACAAATGCTGAAACTCCTCTTGATTGCCAAGTTGCTCGTGATTTTGGCGCTGAAGGAATTGGTCTTTGCAGAACTGAACATATGTTTTTCAATGAAGATAGAATTGTTTCAGTTCGTGAAATGATTTTAGCTGAAGAAGTTGAAGGTAGAAAAAAAGCATTAGCAAAATTATTGCCTATCCAACGTCAAGATTTTGTTGAAATATTTAAGATTATGGCAGGTCTTCCTGTTACAATTCGTCTTTTAGATCCTCCTCTTCACGAATTTTTGCCTCATAAAGAATATGAAATTGCTGAAGTTGCGAAAGCGGTAGGAGTTGACGTTAATTATGTGAAACATCGTACTCACCAATTACAAGAACAAAATCCAATGCTTGGTCACAGAGGTTGTAGACTTGGAATTTCTTATCCTGAAATTTACGAAATGCAAGCTCGTGCAATTTTTGAAGCAGCAGCAATTGTGAAAAAAGAAACTAAACAAGATGTTCTTCTGGAAATAATGATTCCACTGGTTGCAACTAAAAAAGAATTGCAAATTCTTAAAGATCTTGTGATCGCAACTGAAAAAGCTGTTGAACAAGAATCTCAAATAAAGCTAAATTATATGGTTGGAACAATGATTGAGTTGCCTCGTGCGGCATTGATGGCTGACCATATTGCTGAAGAAGCGGAATTTTTTAGCTTTGGAACAAATGACTTAACCCAAACAACTTTTGGTCTTTCTCGTGATGATTCTGCAAGCTTTTTGGGTCATTATCAAAAAGCAGGTATTTTGGAAAAAGATCCATTCGCAGAACTTGATCAAGATGGTGTTGGTCAATTGATAAAAATTGCTGCTGAAAAAGGAAAAGCTACTCGTAAAGATATTAAGCTTGGAATTTGCGGAGAGCATGGCGGAAATCCTGCTTCAATTGAGTTTTGTCATAAAGTAGGTCTAAATTACGTTTCTTGTTCTCCTTACAGAGTTCCAATTGCAAGATTAGCAGCCGCAAGAGCTGCTTTGTAGAACAAAAAAAAGGCGACCATTCGGTCGCCTTTTTAATTTCCAATAAGTTGATTTATCTTTAATTAAGGATTTTGAAAAATGTTTTCTTTAATAGTCGCTATTTTTGCTTCAATTGGAATTGTTTCAGGAGTTTCTAGTGGAGGTGGAGGAAGTGGAGGTAGCGTTAGTAGTGGTGGATCTAATTATTATGTTGATAGTGGTGGTGTTAATGGATACACAACAAGTGATGCAGAATATTATAAAACAACTGAATATCAAAAACAGTGGGGATTGGATTCAATTAATGCTGCTGATGCTTATGCCTATTTGTCCAGTAATAATAAAGAACAAGCAGGCGAGGGAGTTAAAATAGGAATTACTGACACTGGTGTTAAGCTAACTCATCAGGAAATCAGTGCTAATGACAGTGGATTGGGTTATGACTTTGACAATTACGATTCATCAGTAACAGATTCAAGTGGCCATGGAACTCATGTTGCTTCAACTGCTGCTGGAGTTAGAGATGGCAATGGTATGCATGGAGTTGCTTACAATTCTGAAATTATAGCAGTGCAAATGATGAATTCTAGTGAATATGGTATTGAGTATGCAGCAAATAAAGGTGCTGGAGTTATAAATATGAGCTGGGCTTTTAGTGATGCAAATGGTAATAGTCTTCAGTTATCGATTGGTGGTTCTACTTATGAAGCAATTTATGATTCAATGCAATCAGAATTTGATGCTGCAATTGCTAGCAATAGTGGATTGGGAAGTGTTTTGGTTGCTGCTAATGGTAATGATAGTTATACAAATTACATATCTGCTCCAGCCATTTTTTCGCAAGATTCGCGGCTTAATGGTATTATGATTGCGGTAGGAAGTGTTAATAAAGAATCAGATGGATCATATTCAATTAGTGATTTTAGTAATCAATGTAAACAAGCAAAAGAATATTGTTTAGTTGCCCCTGGAGGTTATTATAATGAATCTGGAATTTATGCTGCAGGAATATCTAGTAATAGCAGCTATACAGAAAAAGTTGGAACTTCAATGGCAACTCCTCATGTTACTGGAGCTGCAGCAGTAATTCGTGCTGCTTGGCCTCTTTTGACAGCTGCTGAGACTGTCCAAATATTGCTTGATACAGCAACTGATCTTGGTGCAAGTGGAACAGATGATATTTATGGAAAAGGTATGTTAAATTTGTATGAAGCTGTTCAAGCACAAGGTACAACAATTCTTTCATCAGGAACTAGAATAAACTCATCTGGATATACAGTTGACCAAACATCAATAAATTCAGATCCAATTTTTGGTGATGCTTTCACTAAAAATGTTGCCACAGAATTGAGGTCAACAGTATTTTTTGATAAATATGGCCGTGATTATAAAGCAAACTTAGACAAAAATATTACTGCCAGATCAAGCTATACTGTCCCAACTTTAGATAGCATTGCTTTCAATAATTATAACTCAAAAACAATTCCTATTTCTTTCGGAATAAATAAATCTTCTAAGCTACAACTGGAGCTAAAATCTTATAATGACAATAATTGGAAATCTTCAGCATCATCAATTAACTATGGTTTGAGTAGCAATGAAATAAATATGCAAAATAACTTCGGTCTAAAGCATTTAGTTGTTGATAGATCAAAAGAAGATTCTTACTTAACAAAATCTCAAGGTTTTTCTTTTACTCAAGATTTTTCAAAAAATTTCCAAGCCGGATTTGCATTTAACACTAACGAAGCTGATAACTTAAAACAAACTCAATTTAGTAATATTGGTTTCATTTCAGTAAGTAATTTTGCAGCAAATCCTTACCAAAATTTTGTTAGCAGTTCTTCTTACAGTGCTGATCTTTCAAATGTGAGAAATTTTAATCAGCTATTTGTCTCAAAAAAATTCATGGATAACAAGTTTGCTTTAACTGCTTCTCACCAAACTTCTTATAATACAAATTCTAACTTTAGCAAAGTTAGCAATATTCAAAATCAAGTTTCTGATTTTACTTTTACTTATTTACCAGGAAGTGATTCAAGTACTTCACTTTCTTTTGGTAACCTAAATGAGTTTGATAATAACTTACTTAACTCAAAATCTTTAGGTGCTTTTTCAACTGCAGGAAATTCTAAAACCTCTTATTTTAAAATTTCTTCTAGCAGAAAGTTAGCTGAAGATTTATATCTAATATCAAGTTTTTCAGAAGGTCAGACTCAAGCAAATGGAAATAATCAAGGTATATTTCGTTCTTATGAAGATATAAAAAGCAGAAGTTCTTCAGTTGGTTTGGTTAATAATAATATATTCGGTGGTAAAATTGGTTTTATTTATTCTGAACCAATGAGAGTTTACAGTGGAAAAGCTTCAATTAATGTTCCAGTTGCTAGAGATTCAAGTGGAATAGTAAGATATTCATCAACTGTTTCACTTAAGCCAACAGGTAAGGAACAAGATTTAGAGTTATTTTATTCAAGAAATTTAAGTGATAACTCTCAAGTTAAATTTAATTTTATTACTCAAAAGCAACCAGGAAACATAAAAGATGCAGAAAGTAATTATTTAGGTTTTATGAGTTATGGTTTAAAGTTCTAATTTTTTTTATTGTTAAATAATTTTTTTTTGCTATCATGTGCAGATAAAAGTTAAATTTTATGTTTCTAAAAAATTTAATGAAATTAAATAATTAAATTTCTTATCAATTGTATGTCTAAAAATGTGGATATTAAAAATAAACCTTGGCCATACAGTTTTTTCTGGTCATATTTTGATTCAATAGACTATCAAATAACTGAAGAAGAGTTTGATCAAGCATTTGAAGAATTGAAGAAGAAATCTCTTAATGCATTTTCTGAGGTTGCAAGAAGTAATCAAGAAAGCGGAAAAAGCACAACTTCCAAAGACATAGAAAGAGAAGTAGAAGAATCTAAGTTGCCAAAAATTGTACAAGAGTTTATAAAAGAAAGAAAAGTCAGCAAAAAATCTGAAGTATTGGCAACAGTTGTAAGTGAAGAAGATAAACCGGAAACAGAAATAAAATCTGATCAACAAAAACCTGAAGTGGAAGCAAATAAATCAGAAAAACAAGATTTAACCACTGAGGTTAGTCCTCCTGTTGTTCTTGAAGATACATCTCCAGAAATCGAAGATAAATCTCCAAATGTAGCTAAAATTGAACCAGTAGTAAAAAATTCTGAACCTTTTACTCTCAATTTATCAGAAAAGAGTAGATTTTTATCTAGATTTAAAAATCTTGGTTTTTCTTTCGGTTTCTCAGGAGGAAGAAGAGCCAAACTTAAATCTGCTTTTGATAATTCTGAGTTTTCTGTTGTTAGAGATTCGGTATCAATTACTAAAAACTCCTATGACGAAAATTTAGTACAAATTACATTCGACGGAAATTGTAATAATGTTGCAATGGTTTCTGTTGGTGAAAATTGTTATGTAAAAGCTCTTTATGATAAAAAAACTGGATTAGTTGAAATTGTTCCAGATAAAGTTTTTCATGTTGGACAAAATGGCGAAGAAAAAGAGATAGATTTGCGCAAAAAAAGTAGTTTTCTAGGAAGAATTTTTGGAGGGAAAGGAGATCTTGAGAAAGAAATTGGAAAAGATCAGGCATCTCAAGTTAGAGATAGTTTTAAAAAACTAAAGCTTATGGTTTGTGCAAATCCAAGCCAAGACGGAAATTCAAATGATTGTTCTGTAACAGGAGTTGCTGCTTTAATAGATGGTAAAACTCGTGGTGTACAAATGGGTAAGAAAACTGCAATTGCTGCTTCAGCAGTATTAGCTGGTGTGGGAACTGTTGCTGTTCTTACGGGAGTCGGTGTTCTTCCTGGAGCTGCAGCAATTGTTGGAGCTGCTTCTTTAGCTGGTGCCACAATTGCAAAGACATCAACTACTGCGGCATTTGCAACTGCTTCTTTTGCTCAACCATATGTTGCGACCATAGCTTCTTTTTCTA
>VHBV01000066.1 GCA_016882165.1 Candidatus Pelagibacterales bacterium | reverse complement strand
ATAAGAATTGGATTAAACTAAAACTTCAGATAATAAATAATTTATCTAACTTTATTGCCATTCTTATCATAATTTTTTATATAATCATCATAACGTAATTCCCTAAGTTTCCCAATTAATTCAGGGCTTGTTATTGACATTTTTGGTTTTTCTTGTGTTGCAGAAGTTGCTTTTTTTACTTCTGTTTTTGGATTTTTAACATCAGCAACATTCTCTGATTTTTGACTAGAAATTTTATTTCCATTCTCATCATAATTTTTTACATAATCATCATAACCTAATTCCCTAAGTTTCCCAATTAATTCAGGGCTTGGTTTTATTGACATTTTTGGTTTTTCTTGTGTTGCAGAAGTTGCTTTTTTTACTTCTGTTTTTGGATTTTTAACATCAGCAACATTCTCTGATTTTTGACTAGAAATTTTATTTCCATTCTCATCATAATTTTTTACATAATCATTATAACCTAATTCTCTAAGTCTTTTAAGTAATTCAGGGCTTGGTTTTAGTGGCGGATTTTGTAGTTTTTCTTGTGTTTTAGCAGTTGTTTTTCTTACTTCCATTTCCCTATTTTTGAAATCAGAATCATCATTATTTTTTTGTTTTGAATTTAGCCCAATAGCCTTATTTTGATTTCCATTGCCAACACCAGAAGCATTTTTACCATTATTGTTAGTAGCAGTACTATTAGTAGTAGTATTAGTATTAGTAGTAGTATTAGAACCAAATAATGAAGTAGTTAAACCAACACCAGAAAAAGTAGATTTATTCTTTACTAAATTACTAGAAAGCTGATTTTGATTTCCATTGCCAACACCAGAAGCATTTTTACCATTATTGTTAGTAGCAGTACTATTAGTAGTAGTATTAGTAGTAGCAGTACTATTAGTAGTAGTATTAGTAGTAGCAGTACTATTAGTAGTAGTAGTATTAGTAGTAGTAGCAGTACTATTAGTAGTAGTATTAGTAGTAGCAGTACTATTAGTAGTAGTATTAGTAGTAGCAGTACTATTAGTAGTAGTAGTATTAGTAGTAGCAGTACTATTAGTAGTAGTATTAGTAGTAGCAGTACTATTAGTAGTAGTATTAGTAGTAGCCGTAGTATTAGAACCAAATAATGAAGTAGTTAAACCAACACCAGAAAAAGTAGATTTATTCTTTACTAAATTATTAGAAAGCTGATTGGTATTATCACTTCCAAATTTCTTAGGCTTTAAACCAAATGCTTTCAACTCATCCTCAGTATAATTAAAATCTGGTAGTGTATATAAATTTATATTGCCAGAAACTTTTTTAGAATTTTGTATTATTGATTGGGAGTGAACTTTATCATCAGGATCAAAGCCAGTTATTTCTTTATACTTTTTTTTCTCATCTTTATTTAAGACAGCATCTTTGAAGTGGGCGAAAGAAACAAACGATCCTGCAAAAACAGCCGTAGCATTTGCCCAACAAGCATTGCTTGGATTTGTAGTTGCAATTTGTCTCTCTGGCAAGTCAACTTTTCCATCTTTTTCAACTTTAGAATATTTAACTATATAAGCTGTTTTTATGTTATTTTGCAAATCATTCTCATCAACACAAGTTCTAGAACTGTCATTATAGCAATACCATTTATTATCTTTTTCTTTCACAAATGTAACATAATGCCCTGCAGAAAATGTTCCTCTGTGACAGATAAATGAAGTTGGTGTAAATCTTGCTTTTAAAAATTTATTTGTATCACCCAAATCAGGATAATTAAAATTTTTATCATCTTCTTTTTGATGAATTTTTTTCAGATTAACAACTGGCAATTCTAAATCATCAAATTCAATCTTATCATCTATTTTTTTAATTTTAAACCCATCTCCAGAATTATGGGTCTCAAAACGCTTTAAAGAAACAACAATTTCATTTACATCATCTTTAACAAAAGTACTTATCTGCTTATTAGTTTTAACCTTTTTTGTTTGATTTGTTGTTTTTTCTTTAAAGTAGGTATTTTCACTTTCATTCAACTCTTCAATTTTATTATAATTTTCTAATAATTCTGAAGCTTTTTTCTTTCCCTCATTTAATGCAAGCGTTATAGAAATTTGCTCTTCACCACAAGATTCTTTCTCAATATACCTTTCCGAATTATGCTTTGGAATTAACTTGGAAACTGTTAAAAAGGGATTTTCTTGATACAACGCTTCAAACAAAGGAAGAACAAACTCATTGGCATCACTTTGTTCTGAAGGAAATGTGACTGATCTTATGTTGCTATCATTAATACCAACAATATCCTTTAATCTTTTAACTTCCTCGGCTTTATCATCATAATCTTTTGCTCTAAAAGTTTTTCCAATCTGATATCTAATCAAGCCATAATTTTCTCTTGACTCAAAATCAACCTTGGATGGCTTTTTAACTATTAAAGACATAATTATTTCAGTAATTTTTAGTACATTGATAGCTTATTCTAACAAAAATTAAAAAACTAACAAGCCAAAGTTATGGGATGAGATTAGTTCTAATACACCCCATTAAGTTATATTAATTCATGATTACTCAATAATTTCATAACCAGCAAAGAAAAATGCAATTTCATTCCTAGCATTTTCTAGACTGTCAGAACCATGAACTGAGTTTGCTTCAATTGAAATAGCGAATTCTTTGCGAATTGTTCCGGCGTCAGCATTAAGAGGGTTTGTTGCGCCCATAATTTCACGATTTTTTGCAACAGCATTTTCACCTTTCAAAACTTGCACAACAACTGGACCAGAAGTCATGAATTTCACAAGATCTCCATAAAATGGACGGTCGCGATGGACAGCATAAAACTCACCAGCGGTTTTATCAGAAAGTTGTAATCTTTTTTGTGCAACAATTTTTAAACCAGCATCTTCAAATTTAGTATTGATTTTGCCAGTTAAGTTTCTTTGAGTTGCGTCAGGTTTTATAATTGATAAAGTATATTCAGTAGCCATTTTCATAAAATAATTTGTTAACATAAAGCTCTAATAGCACTTTTATAAATTTGTTTTTGCAAAACAATTCTAGAATTTTCTTTTTTTATTTTCTCAGTCTCAAATAAAACTTTGTTATGTTAAGCAAGTGAAAGAAAGATAATAAAACTTTGAAACAAAAGATCAAATTTGTGATAGCGCTCTAATTTATAGAGGCGAGCAAGCTAGATGTTGTAAATATTTTGTCAAGACTTTGTCACTTGCTTTTAAGTTGAGTAATTAATAAATTTAACACAAACAAACTAATTAACTTTTAAATAATGCCAAAAAAATTAGATAACTCTCTTGATTTAGAAGATATTTTTTCTCTTGTAAAAAATAAAATTTCTTCAAAAGAAAAAGGTTCTTACAGCTACGATCTTACAAAGGGTGGTACTGAGAAAATTACCAGAAAAATTGGTGAAGAAGCGGTTGAAGTTATGATTGCAGCATTTTTAAATGAGAAACAAAACAACAAAAAAACCAAAGAAGATTTGATTGGAGAAATTTGCGACTTATTTTATCACAACTTTGTTTTGATGGCTTCGCAAAACATTGATTTTAATGATATTTTGAAAGAATTAAATAAAAGAAACATTAAAAAATCATCTAAAAAATGACAATAAACCTTACTAATTCAGCGATAGAAAGAATTAAAGAAATAAGACAAAAAGAATCTAATCACAATAAGTTTTTGCGCCTCAGCGTTACTGGTGGAGGATGCGGAGGATTTCAATATATTTTTGATCTTGATAACCAAATACAAGAAGATGACATAAAAATTTATGAAGAAAATTCAGAAGTCCTAGCATTAACTGATAACACTTCTTTGCAACTTCTAGATGGTTGCCAAGTAGAATTTATAAAAGAACTAGGAGCATCTTATTTTAAAGTAAACAATCCCAATGCAACCAGCAGTTGTGGCTGTGGTTCATCATTTAGTATATAATTTTTTATTGGCATGTCATCTTTTCAAGAAATAATTTTTAAACTGCAAAATTTTTGGGCAAATGAAGGTTGCGCAATAATTCAACCTCTTGATTTGGAAGTTGGAGCGGGAACTTTACATCCTTCAACAATACTTAAAGCTTTGGGCAAAAAACCATGGAGAGTTGCTTATGCTCAACCATGTAGAAGACCAACAGACGCAAGATATGCTAAAAATCCAAATCGTTTAAGCCACTATTATCAATTCCAAGTTTTGTTGAAACCTGCACCAAAAAACATCAAAGACCTTTATTTGCAAAGTTTAGATCTAATTGGAATTGACACTAAAGATAATGATATCAGATTTGTTGAAGATGACTGGGAAAATCCTTCAGTTGGAGCTTCTGGACTGGGATGGGAAGTTTGGTTCAATGGCATGGAAGTAACCCAGTTTACTTATATGCAACAAGTTGGCGGCATTGAGTGTGATTTAATTTCTGGCGAAGTTACTTACGGTCTTGAACGTTTAGCAATGCACATTCAAGGCGTAGATAGTATTTTTGATATAAATTGGAATGGTCTTGAAAATGAAGAAAAAATCACTTATGGCGATATTTTTCAACAAAGTGAAGTTGAGAATTCAGGATTTATTTTGGAATATTCAAATAGCGAAGATTTATTTAGAAATTTTGAACAAGCAAAATTGCAATCGCAAATTTTGACAGAAAAAAACTTACCTCTTCCAGCTTATGAACAAGCTTTAAAGGCCAGTCACTTTCTAAATTTACTTGATGCTGCAGGGTCACTTTCTGCGAATCAAAGAGCATCTTATATTAATATCGTACGCTCTTTAGTAAAATCTGCTTGCGAAATTATTGTTAAAAGAGATTAATTTAATTTACTTATTATAAACCTTCAAAAATATAAAATATGACAAATTTTGATCCAGTTTTAATATTAGAAAAAGTAACTGAAATACTTAACCAAACAAATAATCTTGGTTTTATCACTGCAGCTTTACTAGTATTCTACGCTTATCGTGGTTTTTCTATTTACTCATATTTAGTTGTTCTAACTTTATTTTTTCTGACTTGTGATTTTGGTCAAACTTTTTGGACTTCTTACGTTTTTGTAGCTGCAGCACTTTCTATTCCTTTAATGCGTCAGGTTTTCATAACAACTCCAATGATTTTGTTAATAAAATCAATTGGTTTGTTACCTAAAATTTCAGAAACTGAAAAAATTGCCCTTACTTCAGGAACAGTATGGGTTGATGGCGAATTATTTTCCGGAAGACCTAACTTTAAATGGATTTTTGCTCAAAAATATCCGCAACTAACTGATGAAGAAAAAATATTCTTTCATAATGAAGTTGAAGAAGCTTGCATAATGTACTCTGACTATGATATTCAAAGAAACCGTGACCTACCTCAAGATTTATGGCAGTTTTTGAAAGATAAGAAATTTTTTGGTATGATTATTCCAAAAGAGTATGGTGGACTTGGTTTCTCAGCTTATGCTCATAGCTGTGTTATACAAAAATTAGCTTCTAGATCAGTAACACTTGCAATTAGCGTAATGGTTCCAAACTCTTTAGGACCAGCTGAACTATTAATGCATTATGGAACAAAAGAACAAAGAGATCATTACTTACCAAGACTTGCTGATGGTCGTGATTTGCCTTGCTTCGCATTAACTGAACCTACCGCAGGATCTGATGCAACTTCTATCATTTCAGAAGGTGTATTGTTCAAAGATATGTATGGTAATCCAAAAATCAGAATTAACTGGAATAAGCGTTACATTACTCTTGGAGCATACGCAACTGTTATTGGACTCGCCTTCCAACTACGCGATCCTGACAAAATACTATTCAATAAAGAAGACATTGGAATTACCTGCGCTTTAATTCCAAATACCACTCCTGGAGTAAGACAAGGACGTAGACACGATCCTCTTGCAACTCCTTTTGTAAATTCACCAATTAATGGCGACGCCGTAGTTATTGGATTAGAAGATGTTATTGGTGGAAAAAATGGTATTGGAAAAGGCTGGAAAATGCTTATGGAATGCCTAGCTGCAGGACGTGGTATTTCTCTTCCTTCAACAAGCTGCGGTGGATCTAAACTAGTTACAAGAGTAACCAGCGCTTACTGTAGCGTTAGACAACAGTTTGGTTTACCAATTGGAAAATTTGAAGGAGTTGAAGAAGTTTTAGCAAGAATTGTAGGACGTACTTATATTTCTGAAGCAATGAGAGTATTCACAGCTGCTTCAGTTGATAATGGCGCTAAACCTGCTGTTGTTACAGCAATTGCAAAATATCACGCAACAGAAATGTTCCGTAAAAACATCAATGATGGAATGGATATTCTTGGTGGTAGCGGAATTATTCGCGGTCCTCGCAACCTTCTTGCTAACCCTTACTTTTCAACACCAATTTCAATTACAGTTGAAGGTTCGAATATCATTACTAGAAGCTTAATACATTTCGGTCAAGGTGCAATAATGTGCCATCCTTATGCTTACAAAGAAATTGTTGCTTTAGAAGAAGGTGATATAAAAGCTTTCGACAAAGCAGTATTTGGTCATTTAAAACACCTAATTAGAAATTTTACATCATCTATTTTACTTTCTGTCACTCGTGGATACTTACATATCTCATCAAAAGATGGAATTATCGGTAAATATGAAGCAAAAATTGCTTGGGCTTCAGCAACCTTCGCTTTCTTGGCTGATTTAGCAATGATTGGATATGGAGGAGATTTAAAGCGTAAAGAAAAAATAAATGGACGCTTTGGCGACGTTTTATCTGCAATGTACATGGCAACCTGTGTTTTGAAGAAATTCAATGAAGATGGCAGAAAAAAATCTGACGCTGATTTAGTTTATTACACTATGAAAGATTTATTCGGACAAATGCAAATTGCTTTTGATGGACTTTATCAAAATCTTTTCGGTGGATCAAAAAATTTTATTGCGAAAATATTATCTCCAATATTTTGGATCTTCTTACCTTTCTCTTTGTGGGCAAGATTCAACATTTTTGCATCGCCAGCAAGTGACTCTTTAAGTCATAAAGTAGTAAAAGATTTAATTAAAAACGGCAAATTCCGTGATTCTTTAACTGATGGTATTTTTGTTCCTAATGACAAATATGAAGCTTTAGGAAGAATTGAAAACGCTTTAAGATTAAGCGAAGAAACTAGCACAATTTCTGCTAAAATTAAAAATGCTATTAGAAAAAAAGAATTACCAAAAGGTAAAGTTGAAGACTTGATTGATTTAGCAAGAGAAAA
>VHBV01000065.1 GCA_016882165.1 Candidatus Pelagibacterales bacterium | reverse complement strand
GAACCAGTAAAGTTAGCAGCATTACAACTAACAACCCCCAACCCTCCTTTGACTGAACTATCGGTAATACCAACCTCGGAAATATTACAGTCTTTATGACAAACACCCTGATATTTTCCATAACCAGTGTCACACTCTGAACAACTATTACCACGATACCCAACATCACAACTAGAACAATTTATACCAGCAAAACCAACATCACATGATTTACAATCATGACCACCATAACCAACAGGACAAGAATAACATTCGCCGTCTTCACAAGTTGTAATATATGTTCCATCAATACATTGAGCAACACTCTTGCCAGTCAAAACAGAAACAATCTGAGGAGCAGCAGTCATAGAAGCGACACCAACAGATACAGCAACCATAAAAGTCCAAGATATTCTACCAGTGAAAAACCCTACACCAAGTGAAACAATAGCAATAGATCCCAGAACTTTACCAGCCGGACCAGTAGCAATATTATAAGCATTACACATAGTCCCCTCAATAGAAGTTGAGGCAACAGCATCAAAAGAAAAAAATATTAAAATATGAATTGCAATAAGAAGTATTGTATACATTATTTTCTGATTTTTATCACGCACAAATTGAAGCCATTCTTAACTTCATTTCAGATTCTTTACCAATCGTAAAAATAACTTCTGCGCTTCAGATTCATTTAATACAAAAGGGTATTTCTTTTCTGAGGAATCAGAAATTTCTTCCAAAATGGGTATTTCTCCTAAAAATTTTACACCACTTTCATTTGCTATTTTTTTTGCACCATCGCAACCAAAAATATATTTTTTTACAGAATTAATTTCTAAATAAGACATATTCTGAATTAAACCTATAATTGGAATACTTAACTTTTTAAAACAATCAATTGATTTTACAACATCAATTATAGAAAGACTTTGCGGAGTTGAAACAATTATAACTCCATCAATCTCAAAATTCTGGGCGATACTAAGATAAACATCTCCCGTTCCAGGAGGCATATCAATGACCATAACATCAACTTCCTTACCATCACTTTGCCAATTAACACTATGAATTAGTTGATGTAAAATTTTAGTAACCATTGGTCCGCGCCAAATACCAGCAGAATTTTTATCAATTACTGAGCCAACAGACATACATTTTACATTCCAAGAAATAAATGGCTGCATTAAACCATCTTCAACTTTTGGTTCTTCATTTAAATTCATTAAGTGAGAAATTGATGGACCGTAAATATCAGCATCCAGCAACGCAACATTCTTACCAATTTTTTGTAAAGCTAAAGCCAGATTACAAGCAATTGTTGATTTTCCAACCCCACCTTTAGCAGAAGCAACCGCAATTATTTTTTTTACACCTTTTACTGCCAAATTAGATTTTTCTTTTCTAGTTTCTTTTTCGGTAAATTTTTCTTTTGAACTATGAGAGGTTAAAACAATCGTTAGTTCACATTTTATTTCTTTTTTAATTGCCTCTTCACATTTTTTCAGAATTTCCTGTCCTTTTTCAGAATTAATTTTTAATGCATCTAAATCTATTGCAAAACCAATTTTACCAGATTTTTCGACAACACCTTGAATTGCACCCAAATCAACAATATTTTTATCCAAAAAACCAATATTTTCTAAAGAAACTGATTTTAGAACTTGCAAAACTTTTTCTTTCATTTTTCTAAAATTTTAATTGTAATACCAGTTATTATGCTTAAATTTCTACCTAAAAAGGTAAAAATTGAATATCAATCTCTTAAGATTTAAAATGCTTAACAAGTTTCTTCCTTTCCAAAGTCCATGGGACAATAACTTAGGACCTCAAAATAAAGGCAATCCAAAACCTTCTGATTCAGAAAAACCGAAGGAAAATAATAAAAATAAAAAACCTCAAAAAAATTCTGACGACTTTTTTAAAAAAAGCGAAGATTTCTTCAAAAAAATTTTAAATGAAGATTTCGGTAACTTCAATGGTCCAAGAAACTATCAAAATAAAACTCCAAAATCTCTTATTGGATTAATTTTATTGGGATTAGTATTCTTATGGCTTTGCAGTGGAATTTATAAAGTTGATTCCGATGAAAACGCTGTAGTACTTTATTTTGGAAAATTTCACAGCATTGAAACTCCTGGCTTAAATTACCACATTCCTTTTCCTTTTGGTAAAGTTATTAAAAAGAGCGTTACTACCGTTAATACTGAAGAATTCGGTTTTACTTCTAACAATAAACAAAAAAGAAATTTAGATGCTGAAAGCTTAATGCTTACAGGTGATGAAAACATCGTAGATATTGAATTTCAGGTACAATGGCAAATTTCTGACATCAAAGATTTTACTTTCAATATAGCAGAACCAAATCAAGCAATTCGTAAAGCTGCAGAAAGCTCAATGCGTGAAATAATTGCTCGTACACCAATTGCTGGTGCATTATCTGATGGAAAGAAAAATATTGAGAATCAAACAAAAGACTTAATGCAGCAAATTTTGGACTACTATGGAGCCGGAGTTAGAGTTGTATTAGTACAACTTCGTAGGGTAGATCCTCCATCTCAAGTTATTAATGCTTTCCGTGACGTTCAAACCGCTAAAGCTGATAAAGAAAAAGAAATTAACGAAGCACAAGCATATGCAAATGATGTAATACCACGTGCACGTGGTTTAGCAGCAGAAATGATTGAACAAGCAGAAGCCTTCAAGCAAGAAGTTGTTGCTGATGCTGAAGGTGAAGCAGGAAGGTTTGTTTCTGTTTACAATCAATATTCAAAAGCCAAGCAAGTCACCAAGAAACGTATTTATCTTGAAACTATGGAACAAATTTATCGCGATGCTGACAAAATTCTTATCGATAAAAATGCTTCTAAAGCTGGTGTAATGCCATATTTTCCTTTAAATGATATTCCAAAACAAACACCAATGCCAGCTAAACAATAGTTTTTTAGAGGGTTTTTAGTTACAAATAAAAAATATTAGTAAATTTAATATTCATTAAAAATGAACAAAGAGAACAAAATTATAAAAATTCTAATTATTGCTTCAATATCTCTTTTTCTTTTAAACAGTACAATTTTTACTGTTGATCAAAGACAACAAGTTTTAGTTTTGCAATTTGGAGAACCAAAAAGAATAATTGATAATCCTGGAATTAAATTCAAAGTTCCTTTTCTGCAAAACACTATTTTCTTTGATAAAAGAATTATTGATCTTTCAATTGCCGAACAAGAAGTAATTGCATCAGATCAGAAAAGGCTTATCATTAACGCTTTCGCAAAATATAAAATTATTGATCCTCTAAAATTTTACACAACAGTTCGTAGCTTTCAGGGTCTTGAAAACAAGTTATCCGCTATTTTAGACTCAAGCTTACGTCAGGTTATTGGTGAAGTTACTTTAAGTGAACTTTTAACAGATAATCGCTCTGATGTGATGTCAAAAATCAAAGATATTGTAGGTAATGAATCTGAAATTTTTGGAGTGCAAATTATTGACGTCAGAATTATGAGAGCAGATTTACCGAAAGAAAACTCTGATGCAATTTTTGCTCGTATGCAAACTGAACGTGAAAAAGAAGCAAGAGAAATAAGAGCTAATGGCGCTGAAGAAGCACAAAAAATTCGCGCCGAAGCTGATAAGCAAAAAACAATAATTATTGCCGAAGCTAAGAAAAAAGCAAATCTAACACGAGGTGATGGCGAGGCTCAATCAAACAGAATATATGCTAATGCTTACGGTAAAGATCCTGAATTTGCTGACTTTTACCGTTCAATGAGCGCTTATAAATCATCTATAAAAAGCGAAAACACTAAAATGGTTATATCTCCGGACGGAGAATTCTTTAAATATTTTGACAGTACTAGGTAATTTATGGTACAAAAATTATTACTGTTAATAATAACTTTGTGCTCAATAACAACAAGTATAGCTCTGGCTCAAAGTAAAGAAAAAAATCCCAAAATAACACCAAATCAACCCAGACAAATAGTAAATAATGGCTTTGCCGATATAGTGGAAGAATTATTGCCTACAGTTGTAAACCTGACAACCTCTCAAAATTATGGACAAGATTTAACACCAAATATTACTAGAAATGAGCAATTTGAATCTTTTAAAAATCAAGTTGACGGACAATTTGAACCGCAAAGAAAAAAATCAAATATTGGATCGGGCTTTATAATTTCAAAAGATGGCTATATAGTTACAAATCAACATGTTGTAAATGAAGCAAAAGAAGTTATCGCTAAACTTCATGATGGCAAAAGGTATAAAGCAAAAGTTATAGGAACCGACAAAAAAACTGACTTGGCATTACTTAAAATTGACGGTGAACAAGATTTTGAATTTGTCAAAATTGGCAATTCAGATAAATCAAGAATCGGAGATTGGGTTATAGTAATTGGTAACCCATATGGACTGGGAAGTTCTGTATCAATTGGTATAATATCTGCCAGAAGTCGCGATATTGATAATAACGGACAAAACGAAGAACTTATTCAAACAGATGCAGCAATTAATAAAGGTAATTCTGGTGGTCCAATGTTTGATTTAAATGGAGAAGTAATTGGAATTAGCACTTCACTTTTTTCACCTTCAGGAGGAAGTGTTGGAATTGGATTTGCAACACCAATCAATAATGCTAATCAAATAATAAAACAATTAAAAGAAGAAGGCTCAGTTAGCAGAGGTTGGATAGGTGTTTCAGTTCAAGATGTTACAGATGATATATCAAAAACCATAAAATCTGATAAAACAAAAGGAGCATTTGTTATTGATGTTTCACCAAACTCTCCAGCTGAAAGATCAGGAATAGAACCCACAGATATAATAATAAAACTCGATAATCAGGAAGTTTATGATATGAGGTCATTGCCAAAAATTATTTCAAAAACTCCAATTGGAAAAGTTATTAAAGTTACAATTATAAGACAAAATAAGCTAAAAACTTTAGATGTTGTAGTGGAAAAATTAAAGGAAGAAGAATTTAGAAAATCATTTGCAAAGCCTTTAACTACAAAACCTAAAAACACAAAAAAGACAAATTACATACTTGGAATGGAAATAATCGATTCTACAGACAAAAATATGGATAAAGGCTTAACAATAAATAACGTATCAACAATTTCAGAAGCGTCTAAAAAAGGAATTATTGCTGGTGATAAAATAATATCAGCCAATCAAGTTCCCACTAATTCCTTCACAGAATTAAAAAACGTAATTTTGGAATCAAAGAAATCAAACAACAAAGTTTTTCTTTTCATAAAACGATCAGAAAAAAACTATGCAATTGCTTTGTCAATAAACTAAATAATTAAAAATGAAAATAGCAGTTATATTCGGCGGATCTGGTTTTATTGGTCAATCACTAGTTAAAAAACTACTCAATAAAGGCTTTCGAGTAAAAGTTGTTACTCGCAATCCAGAACAATGTGCTTTTCTAAAAACTTTCGCTGGAGTTGATTTTCTATCAATAACTCAGTGGAATTACAAAAATAAAGAAAAATTAGATAGTATTATTTCAGGAAGCCACGTTGTTATCAATCTTGTTGGTCTTTTGTACGAAAACAAAAAAGAAGACTTTAAAGAATTTCATACAAATCTTGCTCAAACTATTTCTACTAAATGTAATCAGCTTAAAATTCCTAATTTAATTCATATTTCAGCACTGGCAATTCAAAATTCTCAAAATTCAAAATATGCTAAAAGCAAACTTGAAGCTGAAAATTCTGTACTAGAAAATTTTGTTAATGCCACAATTCTAAGACCATCAATTGTTTTTGGTAAGAAAGATAATTTTTTTAACAAATTTGCACAAATGTCAAAAACTTCACCTTTTCTACCTTTAATAAATGGAGGAAAAAGTAAGTTTCAACCAATTTATGTTGAAGATCTTACAAGTATAATCTGCAATTCTGTTGATAACTTAAAAGTCAAAGGTAAGTGCTACGAAATTGGTGGAAATAAAGTATATAGCTTTAAAGAACTTTTAGAACTTGTTCTTAGTTATGTTGGAAAAGAAAGAAAGTTTATTAATATAAGCTTTTGCCAAGCGTCTTTAATTGCTGTTTTTTTGGAAATTTTTACAAAAAAGATTCTAACTAAAGACCAAGTTGAACTACTAAAAACTGATAACATTCTAAGTGAAGATAGCTTTAAAAAAGACTTCCAAATAAATCTAAAATCAATTGAAGAAATAGTCCCAACTTACATAAACTAATAAAATGATAAAATTTTTTCTAATTCTATTAACACTTACATTTATAGGATCTTGCGGAAAGAAAGGATCTCTTGAATATACAGGCAAACGCGAGAAACCAAGCTTTGACGGAGTATCAGATGAAATAGATAAAAAAATTGAATTTACCAACCAACAAAAATCAGAATCTTAAAAAAAATTTTCTATTTTTAGTAAACTATATACCACTAACAGTAATCTTATATTTCTCAGATAAGTAACGAAAAACGTCTCTTCTCTCTTGAGACTTCAAAAAACGATTATAGATAATAATTTCAGAAATTAAACCTTTAAAACCAGCTCCTCCCGATTTGTCTGTTCCAACCGTAATTCCAGTCATTTGATTATTACCAGCATTTACAGTTGCTCCACCTGCCGGATTTTCTGAATTATTAACGAAAGCTTGAGAGGAAGAACCATTAAAATACAATGCCATAATATAGTTTCCATTGTAAGAAATACTTGGCTGATTAGTTGATGAAGTATAAACCGAGTTACCAGCATTTAAATTGATACTATTACTTAAAATTGAAGCTGAGGTTGTACTACTAGAACTGTATGAATCAATTAAAGTTTGAGGCATAGAATCTGACATTGGTCTAAAAACTATAAAAATAGTATTTTGTGGAGAAGAACCTTGGTAAAAAGAAGTTAAGGTAATTTTAGATGAAGAATTTCCATCAAACTCTATACTTGGAATTGAATTTATTCCATCTTCTCTAAATAAAGTGTTAACAGAAGACGATTTAGTAAGAGTATTTCGTTGGTTAACCATTGAAGAGGGACTAATATCATACCATGTAGTTATCTGAGCATCATCGCTTTTCTGAGATGACATTAAACTATTTTCAACAGAAGTTTCATACCATGCTGTAAGTCCTGTTATATTTGGAACAACTGATTCAGAAGTTATTGTTCTTGCTCCTATAACTCTTGCAACTTGAGTTATTGAACCTGCAGATATAACCACAGTTATCAAAATTAAAAT
>VHBV01000064.1 GCA_016882165.1 Candidatus Pelagibacterales bacterium | reverse complement strand
GTAAAGATTACGGTTGAATTGATTTCTCCTATTGCTATGGAGGAAGGATTACGTTTTGCTATTCGTGAAGGTGGTAGAACTGTTGGTGCCGGCGTTGTTTCTAAGATTATAAAATAGGTTTTTAAAATATGAAAAATAAAGAGAGCATCAAAATCACTCTTGAGTCTTTTGATCATCTTGTGTTAAACAAGGCAATGAACGAAATTATTGGTACTGTGAGAAGAACTGGCGCTGGAATAAAAGGTCCAGTTCCTCTTCCAACTAAAATCCAAAAATTTACAGTTATAAGAGGTCCTCACGTTGATAAAGATTCTAGAGAACAATTTGAAATTAGATCGTCAAAAAGATTATTAATAATTTCTCCTACAGCACAAACTGTTGATGCTTTGATGAAATTAAATCTTTCTGCTGGCGTTAATATTAAAATTGCTATTAACGGAACAAAAAATTAGGAGTAAAAATTAGATGTTAGAACTAGTAGGGAAAAAAATAGGGATGAGCCACATTTTTAAAGACAACGGCGCTGCTGTTCCTTTGACTATGATTCAAGTTTACGAAAATTGTGTTCTTGAACTGGCTGTTAACCAAGACAAGGATTTTGATAGCTTATTGATGGCTTTTGAAAAAGCTACTCACCCAAAAAGACTTTCAAAGTCAATAACTGGTATTTTTAACAAGAAATCAGTTCCTCTTTTTAAAAAGATCAGAGGTTCTCAGGTTAGAAAAGGTCTTGAACTAAAAGTGGGAGACTCAATATCAATCGACTCAATAGTGAAAGAAGGTGATTTGATAGATATTGGTGGTGTAACCATAGGTAAAGGTTTTGCAGGTGTTATGAAAAGATGGAACTTCCGCGGTTTAGAAGCTTCTCATGGTGTTTCTGTTTCTCACAGATCTCATGGTTCTACAGGTCAAAGACAAGATCCAGGCAAAACTTTTAAAGGTAAAAAAATGGCTGGTCACATGGGTGTTGACAACGTTACGGTTAAAAACTTGGAAGTTTTAATCATTGATAAAGAAAAATCAGTTATCGCAGTTAAAGGAGCAGTTCCTGGAAATGCTGGTGGTGATGTAATTCTAAAAATTGCTAAGAATTTCTAATTATTATGACATCTCTAAAATTAAAAACTATAGATTTTAAAACTCAGAACCTTGGTTCTCAGTCAGTTGAAGTCTCATCTGATTTGGAATTAAATAGTCCAAAGTCAGTAGCATTTGTTGTCAGATGGCAACTTGCTAAAAGAAGATCTGGTTCTGCCAAAACTAAGACAATGGCAGAAATTTCTGGAACAACTGCCAAGCCTTATAAACAAAAAGGAACTGGTAATGCTCGTCAAGGTAGCAAAAGATCAGTGCAGTTTGTTGGCGGTAGAACTTGTCATGGACCAACTCCTCGATCTTTCGATTTTACAATGCCAAAAAAAGTTGTAAAAGTTGCTTTATCTGATGTTTTGAAATTAAAGCTAAAAGAAAACAAAGTTTTTCTATTCTCTGACGACTTTGGATCTGAAATTAAAACTTCCCAAATCAATTCTTCTTTAAAAAAGAATAATGTAGAAAGTGCATTAATAATCTACAATTCTTCTTCAAAGAATAATGAAGTTTTAGCTAGATCAGCAAGAAACTTAAAAAATGTCAAAGCTTTGAATGCTTCTGCTATTAATGTCTATGACATACTAAGCTTCGATCATTTGATGATTGATAATACTATTTTTGAAAATATTAAAGGAGCGTTGTAAAAATGTCGGCTCTATTGAACTACGATAAAATTAAGGGTCTTGTTTATACTGAAAAATCTAACAAGCAATCAGCTGAAAATAAATACAGCTTTGAAGCTGACTCTTCTTGTGACAAAAAAGAAATTGCCTCTCTGGTAAAGAAAATTTTTGGCACCACAGTTGAGAAGGTCAACATCATTAACACTAAATCTAAAACAAAAAGATTTAAAGGCGTTGAAGGTAATAGAAAATCTTACAAAAAAGCAATTGTTACCTTAAAAGAAGGTCAATCAATTAATTTCGGTTCATAAAAAATGGCTCTTAAAAATTATAAAGCGATAACTCCTTCGCTAAGAAAACTTATAACTATTGATAGAAGTGAACTTTGGAAAGGATCTCCTCTTAAAATCTTGACTACTAAAGTTGGTGAAGATGCCGGAAGAAACAACATTGGTCATATAACTGTTCGTCATAAATCTGGCGGTCATAAAAAATCTTTTAGAGTTATTGACTTTAAAAGAGATAAATATGATATTGAAGCAGTTGTGGAAAGAATTGAGTACGATCCAAATCGTACAGCTTTTATAGCACTATTGAAATACTCTGATGGCATATACTCTTACATATTAGCTCCACACAAGCTATCTGTTGGTGAAAAAATCATGTCTTCAAGACAGCTAATAGACGTTAAAATTGGAAATGCTATGCCACTTTCGGTTATTCCAATTGGATCAATTGTTCATAATATTGAGTTGAAACCAGGATGTGGAGGAGCTGTCTCTAGATCTGCAGGAACTTATGCCCAATTAGTTGGTAAAGATGGCGGTTATGCATTAGTTAAAATGCAATCAGGAGAAATTAGACTATTCTTACTTGACTGCATGGCAACGGTAGGTTCAGTTTCAAACCTTGACAACAAAAACGTTTCTATCGGAAAAGCTGGTAGATCTAGATGGATGGGTATAAGACCAACTGTTCGTGGTGTTGTTATGAACCCTGTAGATCACCCACATGGTGGTGGTGAAGGTAAAACTTCTGGTGGTAGACACCCTGTTTCTCCTACTGGTAAATCAGCTAAAGGCAAGATAACCAGAAAAAGAAATAAGACCACAAACAAATTTATTGTAAAATCAAGACGTAGTAAATAATTTAAAGTAATTAAAAATGCCTAGATCAACTTGGAAAGTACCATTTGTAGACGGATATTTGCTAAAAAAAGCAAGAGACTATGTAAATTCTTCTAAAAAGCCAATCATAAAAACTTGGTCAAGAAGATCAACTATTTTACCTCAGTTTGTGGGCATAAACTTTGCTGTCCATAATGGTAAAAAATTTGTTTCAGTAGCAATTACTGAAGGAATGGTTGGTCATAAGTTTGGTGAATTTGCTCCGACCAGAACTTTTTATGGTCACTCTGGAGATAAAAAAATTAAAAAAGACTAATTAATATATGACTGAAAAATTAGCCGTAGCTTATTTAAGCGCTGTAAAATCTAGCCCTCTTAAAGTGATGAAATTGACCGGCAACTTGTCGGGAAAGTCGGTTTCTGAGGTTTTGAAAGTTTTAAAATTCTCTAAATTGAAATTAGCTCCAGTTATTAGTGGACTTGTTTACTCAGCTATGTCAAATGCTGAAAACAACCATAATATGGATGTTGATAATCTTTATATCAAAAAATTTGATATAGGTCGTGCTTTCGCTCTAAAAAGATTTGCAGCTAGAGGACGTGGTAAATCAAGCAGAATTTTGAAGACTTTTAGTAACATTAGAGTTGTACTAGAAGAAAAACAAGAAAAAACAAAATAGAGGTAAAATGGGTCAAAAGGTCAATCCAGTCGGTTTTAGACTTCTTAATAGCAAAAATTGGGAGTCAATTTGGTATGATAACAAAAATTATGCTAAAAAACTTGTCAATGATATTGCTATTAGAAATTTCGTAAAGAAAAACTATGCTCATTGTGGCGTTGGTAGTGTTACTATAGAAAGACCATCTGATAAGGTAAACCTTATAATAAGAACATCTAAGCCTGGTGTACTTATAGGAAAGAAAGGTCTCGACATAGAAAAAATCAATAGAGCAGTGGAAAAAATCGCTGGAACTAAAGTTGATGTTAAGATAGTGGAAATTGATAAACCAGATCTACATTCTTCTCTTGTTGCTCAAGGTATAGCAAAACAACTTGAAGGACGCGCTGCGTTCAAAAAAGTTATGAAAAAATCTATGCAATCGGCCATGAAATATGGAGCTCTTGGAATAAAAGTTTCTGTTTCTGGAAGATTAGGTGGTGCTGAAATTGCAAGAACTGAATGGTATAAAGAAGGTTCAGTTCCTCTTCATACCCTAAGATGCAACATTGATTACGCCACAGCCAACGCTTACACAACATATGGTGTAATTGGCGTAAAAGTGTGGATCTATAAAGGTTTCGTAGAAAAAAAATCAAATAAATTGGTATAAGTAAATGTTAACTCCTGCAAAAACCAAATACAGAAAATCGCAGAAAGGCGGCAAGAAAATTCTTGGCGTTGCTGCTAATGGTAATAGCCTAAAGTTTGGATCTTTTGGTCTTAAAGCTCTTGAGCCTGGCAAATTAAACTCTAAACAAATTGAATCTGCCAGAAAAGTTATTACTCGTTATATGAAAAGAGCCGGAAAGCTATGGATAATGGTTTTCCCTCATACTCCGGTAACAAAAAAACCTGCTGAAGTAAGAATGGGAAGCGGTAAAGGTAACGTTGAATACTATATTGCTAAAATTAAACCAGGTAGAGTAATTTTCGAAATTGACGGGATTGATGATGCATCAGCCGTTGTATCTCTAGAAAAAGCAGCAGCTAAACTGCCTTTCAAAACAAAAATCATTAATCTGATATAAGTATGAAAAAAGAAGAAAAGCAGTCAGCTTTGTCTGAAATTGCAAAAATTAAAAAAGAGCTTATGATGATGAGAATCAAAGTTTCATCAGGAGAGTCTGTTGTTGTAAAAGAATTTAAAAGTAAAAAGAAGGCTGTTGCCAGATTGTTTACTAAAATTAATAGTAATAAAAAAGTTGCTAAGGTTTAACCATGAAAGTAAAAGTTCTAAACATTATTGATGAAAAAACCTTTAAGGGTATCGCAACAACTCTTAAAAAACACTCTGTTTACGGTAAATACGTTACTGTTCACAAAAAATATTTAGTTGATTCTTGTGGTCAAAAACTAAATGTCGGAGATGAGGTTGAAATTACTAGCTCAAGACCAATTTCCAAAAGAAAAAAGTGGGCTTTAAAAGTTTAATAAGGTTATTTAATAGGTATTAACATGATTCAAATGCAAACAAGTTTAGTGGTTGCTGATAACTCAGGCGCTAAAACTGCTACATGTATTAAAGTATTAGGCGGCTCTGATCACATGATTACTGGAGTTGGTGAAATTATCGTTTTGTCGATTACTAGCGTTATTCCAGGATCTAAAGTAAAAAAAGGTCAGGTCGCTAAAGGTGTTGTTGTAAGAACAAAAAGCAAAATTGTCAGAGCTGATGGTAGTTTTGTAAAATTCGACGACAATGCTGTGGTTTTGGTTGACAAAGATGGAGAGCCAATAGCTACTCGCGTGTTTGGACCTGTTGCAAGAGAAGTTAGACAAAAGAACTTCTTGAAAATCGCTTCACTAGCTTCGGAGGTTTTATAATATGGCTAATAAATTTAAAAAAAATGATCAGGTAATAGTTATATCTGGTTCAAGTAAAGGTAAAATTGGCAAAATTACTGCTATTATAGATAATAAAGTTGTAGTTGAAGGAGTTAATTTAGCTACAGTTCATAAAAAACCTACTTCATCTAATCCTGGGCAAATATTGAAGCTTGAAAAACCAATTCATGTTTCTAATATATCTCATGTTGAAGATGGAAAAGCAGTAAAAATTAAGTTTGTTACTGATTCTGGAGAAGGAAAAACTTTTACTAGAAAGAATCGTGTTTCAAAAAAATCAGGCAAAAAAATAGATTAATTTAAGAGATGCAAACACTTACTGAAAAATTATATAAAGAGTCAGTTTCTGACTTGAAAATGAAATTTTCTTATTCAAATGAATTGGAGATTCCTAGATTAAAAATGATCAGCTTAAACGTTGGTATTAAGGCTGCTGACAGTGATAATAAGTTCTTGTCATATCTTTCTACTCAAGTTTCGAATATTGCTGGGCAAAAAGCTGTTCTAACTAAATCTAGAAAAGCTATCTCGACATTTAAGTTAAGAAAAGATCTTCCTATTGGATGCAGAGTTACACTAAGAGGAAAAAAGATGTACCAGTTTTTTGATAAGCTAGTTAACATAGCTTTACCTAGAGTTAGAGACTTTAGAGGTCTGTCTTCTAAAGGTTTCAACCAGAGTGGTCATTATAGTTTTGGTTTTAAAGAACATAACGCTTTCTTAGAAGTAGATTTAGACAATATTCTTAAAGTTTTTGGTATGAATGTAACTATAGTTACCACTGCTAAAACTAAAGAAGAGTCATTATATTTGCTTAAAAAGCTTAATCTTCCAATTAAATAGAAACAATGGCAAAACAGTCCTCAATAAGAAGAAATCAAAAAAGAGAAAAAACAGCTCAATTGCATAAAGCAAAAAGAGTACAATTAGTAAGTAACGCAAAAGATGAAACCATGTCTTTTGAAGAAAGATTAATTGCCCAAATCAAACTTTCCGAAATGCCACGCGATGGTTCTCGTATTAGATATAGAAATAGATGTGCTCTAACTGGTAGACCAAGAGGAAATTTTAGAAAATTTGGTTTGTCAAGAATTGCACTAAGAGAACTGGCCTCTTGGGGTCAAATTCCTGGCTTAGTTAAGTCTAGTTGGTAATAATAATAAATTTTAAATAGTAAGATGTTTTTTAATCATCCGGTTTCAGATTTAGTAGCAAGAATTAGAAATGGCTATCTAGCCAAAAGAGCTGTTATTAGTTCTCCTGCTTCTAAGTTAAGAGAAAATATTTTGAAGATTCTGAAAGAAGAAGGCTTCATTTTGAATTATAGCAAAGTTAAAGAAAGCGATGCTATTGAAAGATTTGATATTCACTTGAAGTATCACTATTCAAATCCAGTTGTTAATGAAATTTCTGTTGTTTCTAAACCAGGTAGAAGAATATATTCTACTTTTGACAAAATACCTTTGGTAAAAAATGGTTTGGGATTAGTTGTTCTTTCAACTTCTCAGGGAGTTATTGCTGACCACGAAGCAAGAGAAAAAAAGCTTGGTGGTGAAGTTTTACTAAAAATATTTTAATATAGTTTATTTATGTCTAGAGTAGGAAAGTTACCAGTAAAAGTTCCCGAAAATATAAAAGTGGCAGTTGACAAAAACTCACTAACATTTGATAGTGGAAAAGTTAAAAAAACTTACACAGTTAGTAACGGTGTAGAAATTGATTATAAAGAAGGTGCAGTAAAACTTTCTGCCGCTAAGAACGCTCCTTCAAACATATCGATGTTTGTTGGTATGGATAGAAGCAATATAAAAAATATAGTT
>VHBV01000063.1 GCA_016882165.1 Candidatus Pelagibacterales bacterium | reverse complement strand
AAAAAACCGCTGATTTTTGCCGCTGTAAAAGGTTTTGCGGGACAGGTTTCGGTGTTTAAATCTTACGAAAATAATAATCCATGTTACGCTTGTTTTAATCCAAATATTGTTGATGAAAATTTTTCGTTGCCACTTTCTGAAAAAGGAATTTTGGGATCAGTTGCAGGAACAATAGGTGCGCTTCAAGCCACAACAACAATTAAAGAAATTTTGGGAATTGGCCAAGCAGAAAAAGATAGTTTGGTTGGAAAAATTTTGGTTTTTGATTTTTTGAAGAATGAATTTAGAAAAGTGGGGTTGAAGAAAAATGTTGGTTGTAGAGTTTGTGGATCAAATTAAAATCACCCGTCTCAAATTGCTGATGCAATTTGATCCACCCTCTTTTACAAAGAGGGTTTGAAACGAAGCCTCCTTTGAAAAAGGAGGTGGCACGACGAAGTCGTGACGGAGGATTTAAAAAATGTTAAAATAAAATTGTGAGTTTGCGTTAAGCTATGTTTAAAAACCGTTTCTGAGCAAAACTTTTTTGCCGGAAATAAATTTCCGTCGACGGAAACCATCTTTTGCAAGAAAAACGAAGAAGATTTACAAGTTTTTCTCGCAAAACTCACTAATTTTACATTCCTCACATTTAGGTTTTCTAGCTTGGCAAATATATCTTCCATGTAAAATAAGCCAATGATGAGCGTGTGTCATCCATTTTTTGGGAATTTTTTTAAGTAAAGCAAGTTCAGTTTTTAGCACATCTTTTTCTTTTACAAAACCAATTCGATTTGAAACTCTAAAAACATGTGTATCAACTGCAATTGTTGGTTTTCCAAAAGCACAATTTAAAACAACATTAGCCGTTTTTCTGCCAACTCCGGGTAAGCTTTGTAGGGTTTCAAAATCTTGAGGAATTTCTGAATTAAATTTTTTGACCAAAATTTCTGATAAAGCAATAACGTTTTTTGCTTTGCCATTGTAGAGCCCAATTGTATTAATGTGTTTTTTCAAACCATCTTCGCCAAGTTTAAGCATTTTTTCTGGAGTATCAGCAATTTTAAAAAGTGCTTTCGTTGCTTTGTTAACACCAATGTCGGTGCTTTGTGCTGACAAAACAACTGCAACCAAAAGAGTGTAATTATTAGAGTAAATTAATTCTGTTTTTGGATGAGGATTTTCTTCCTGCCAAATTGTAAAAATTTGATCAATTTTATTTTTATTCATTTTTTTGCAAATTTTTGTTTTAAAAAAAATAACTTGGCTTTAGGTTGCGCAAATAACAATTTTAATTCAAAATATTTATAAGCTAGAAAAATCCAAATGAATTTTAAAGAATTAAAAAACTATAAGAAAGGTAAAGTACACTTCATTGGTATTGGTGGTATTGGTATGAGTGCTTTGGCTTTTATTTTGCGCAATGAAAATATTGCTGTGCAAGGTTCTGATATGTCAGAAAATTATTTAACTCCTAAACTGCGTGAAAAAGGTGTTACTTATTTTGTTGGTCACAAAAAAGAGAATGTAACTGATGATGTTGTTTTAGTTGTCCAAACTTCAATCATTAAATCAGATAATCCAGAAATTTTGGCTGCAAAAGAAAAAGGTATAGAAATTATTACTCGTGCTAATTTGCTTGCTCAAGTTATGGCCGAGAAAAAGGGAATTACAATTGCTGGAACTCATGGCAAAACAAGTACAACAGCTATGACCTCATTGGTTTTAGAAGTTGGTGATCTTGATCCAACAGTAATTAATGGTGGTATTATCCATTATTTTGGATGCAACTCTAAAAGCGGAAAAGGTGATTATTTGGTTGCAGAATCAGACGAATCTGATGCAAGTTTTGTTGAATTACCAAGTTTTATTGGTGCAATTACAAACATTGAACCAGAACATCTTGAACATTCTTCTTATAATGGAAGTTTTGAAACACAAAAATCTTATTTTGAAAGATATATAAAACAAATTCCTGCCGATGGAGCTTGTGTAATTTGTGTTGATGATAAAGAATCCTTATCGCTTTATGAAAAATTAAAAAATGATTATAAAAATTTGATTTCATATTCAATTAAAGTAGAAAGTAATGCTGATTTGGTGGCAAAAAATATTACAATGGACATGAATGGTCTTTCATTTGATGTAGACTTCAAAAATGGTAATATGATTTCAGATGTTAAAATGCCAATTTATGGTTTGCATAACGTCAGTAATGCTTTAGTTGCAATTGCTATTGGTAAATTTTTGAATGTCTCTGATGAAAAAATAAAAAAAGCACTTTCTTTATTTACTGGTGTAAAACGTCGTTTTACAAAAGTTGGTGAATATAATGGAGTTGTCATAATTGATGATTATGGTCATCACCCAACTGAAATAAAAGTTGTTTTAGAAACTGCAAGAGCTTTGTGTAAAGGTAAAGTTTATACTGTTTTTCAGCCTCATAAATATAGCAGAGTCAAAGCATTGTTTAATGAATTTTGCAATGCTTTTAGTGATTGTGATACGGTAATTGTTTCTGATGTTTACTCAGTTGGACAGCCTGCTATTATTGGTGCAACTCAAGATGACTTAATTTTGGGAATTGAAAAAAATAGCAATAAAAATGTAATAAAATTGGCTTCTGAAAAAGACTTAGCAAAAGCTTTAAAGAGCAGAATAAGAGCAGGTGACATGATTGTTTGTTTTGGTGCTGGAACGATTACTTATTGGGCTCAATCCTTAGCTGAACAATTAAAAAATTCATAATGTCTGATTTATCTGATCAAATTGTTATAAGAAAGCTTAATAACAAAGAAGAAATGTTGTTGGCTTTTGATATTGTAAAACAAAGATACAATCATCTTGATTTGGAAAAATATAATCAGCAATTGTCTGAAATGATTAGCATGAACGATTTTAAAATGGTTGCTGCTTTTTTGGGTGACAAAATAGTAGGTGTTGCTGGTTATTGGATTTTAAGAATGCTTTACTGTGGAAAATATATTCAAGTTTCCAGTTTTATTGTTAATGAGGAAAGTAGAGGTTTTGGAATTGGTAAAAAAATTTTGGCAGAAGTTGAAAAAATTGGCAAAGATTTATCTTGTGAGAAAATAGTTTTAGATTCTTATACTGAAAACAAAAAATCTCACTCTCTTTATTATAGAAGCGGTTTTCATATTCGTGGCTTTCATTTTATGAAGGATATTTAAAACATGACAAAAATTAAGATTGCCAGTTTTAATGTAAATTCAATTAAAGCACGTTTACCGCGTTTGCTTGAATGGTTAAAAACTTCCAATCCTGATGTGGTTTTGTTACAGGAATTAAAATGTGTTGAGAATGATTTTCCTTTTGAAGAATTATTTGATTTAGGTTACAACTCTGCTGTTTCTTGTCAAAAAAGCTATAATGGTGTGGCAATTATTTCAAAATTTAAAATTGAAGATGTTGTAAAATCTTTACCAGTTTTAGGTGAAGAAGTTGATGAGCAGGCAAGATATATTGAAGGAGTAATTTCGGTTGGTAAAAAAGCAATCCGTGTTGCTTCAATCTATGTTCCAAATGGTGGTGGAGAGTTGTCTCAAAATAAAACTTTAGAAAATAGTAAGAAGTTTTTATATAAATTAAATTTCTTTAAAAGATTAGAATCTTATTTTTCTAAGATTATTTATTACGATGAGATTCAGATTTTTGGCGGTGATTACAATGTTGCTGTTGAAGAAATAGACGTTTTTGATGCCAATAGCTTAAAGAATACTGTTTGTTTTCATGATTTGGAAAGACAAGCATTTCGTTCATTGAAAAATATTGGTCTGATTGATTCTTATCGTGCTTGTAATCCACAAAATCAGTCTTTTAGTTGGTGGGATTACAGGGGTAGTTCTTGGCAACATAATAAAGGGTTAAGAATTGACTATTTATTAACTTCTTCTCTTGCTTCAGATAAAATTGTTAGTGCAACAATTGAAGACAAGGGTATAAGAGATCAAGAAAAAGCATCAGACCATTGTCCAGTTTCTGTAACAATTAGTGTATAAAAATTTACTTTAATTAAATATGAAAAAATTTTCTGATTTGATAAAAAATAATATTACAAAATTGAAGGCAAAAGCTTTTTCGATGATAGAATTGTCATTCGTAATTTTGATCATCGGTATTTTGGTTGCTGGAGTTTTGTCTTTTAATACGATTGTTAAGAAGTTTAGAATACAAACAGCACAGACTATTACAATGTCATCTCCGGTTCAAGGAATTAAAGATTCTGTTCTTTGGTTAGAAAGTAGTTTAGATAAAAGTTTTAAGAGTTCTGAAAGTTCAGATACTTCTTCTTTGAGCGTTTGGTACGATGCAAGAGAAAATGCTAACAAGAATAATGCAACTCAAACTAATAGCGCAAATTACCCAACCTATTCTAATAGTATTAGCTCAGTTCAAGCTGTGAAGTTTGATGGTACCAATGGCTATTTTACTGTTGATGGAAGTGTTTTGAATAATACAGATTACACAATTTTTGTTCTTGAACAAAGAGCAAGTGAAAAAAGTGATAACTATTTTATTGGTGACTCTTCTTCAGCCAATGAATCTACAAATAACAAGAATTTGGTTCTTGGGTATAGTGCTGACGATACTGTAAAACATTCGCAAAGCTCAAGTAATTCTTACACTTCTTCAGTTACTTCTTATTTAAGTTCTCAAGGCAAGCCAAGAATTTTTACATTTGTTCATGATAAAAACTCTGGTAAGAAGACTTATATTAACGGCCTTTTAGCTGCAACTTCTAATAATACTAGTCACTTGTCTGGAGTGACAACTTTAAATATTGGTAAGTCTTATGAAGGACAGCTTGGAGAAGTAATAATTTTTGCTCGTGCACTCACAACTGAAGAGCGTCAATCAGTTGAAGATTATTTGGGTAAAAAATGGATTAGTAAAATACTTAGAACAGGTGGCAGTTCATCAGGAAGTGGCAGTTCATCAGGAAGTTGTGTTAATGGAGTGGTCAGTGATTCTGGTTGTTTGCCTTCATGCAATGTGACTGCTGCAATTGGAATTACCAAAGCGACAGTTGCCTCTGGAACTGGATCTTTAACTTGTAATACTGCTGAAAATTTTACTGGATCACTTGCCTATAGTTGTTCAAATGGAGTCTTTGCTTACACTGGTGATAGTAACTGTAGCTGTGGCGCTGGTTATGTTTTAAGTAATTCAACTTGTGTAATTTCATCTTGTACTGGTGGTGTAGAATCAACGACAACAATTTCTGGTGTAACTTATAAAGTTCATACTTTCGCTACTTCGGGATCTCTTTCTTGCCCATCAACTAGAACTGGTGATGTATTAATTGTTGCTGGTGGTGGTGGTGGTGGTGGATATCATAGCGGTGGCGGCGGTGGTGCCGGCGGAGTAATACAGCAAACAGGTATTAGCATATCTTCATCTACTAGTATTACAGTTGGTAATGGTGGTGCTGGTGGATCAGCTCATTCGTCTACTCATTCTAATAGAGGTTCTAATGGACAAAATTCATCATTTGGTTCTTTAATTGCTATTGGCGGCGGCGGTGGTGGTGGTGGTGGTGCAAGTTCACAATGTGGTTTAACTGGTTTAACTGGTGGATCTGGTGGTGGTGGTGCCAGAACAAATAATGCTTCAGGATGCAGGGCTCCAATAAATGGTGGTGCTGGAACATCGGGGCAAGGTAACGCAGGTGGCAGCTCTCCAACTTCACTGTATGGCGGTGGTGGTGGTGGTGGTGCTGGTGCTGCTGGTGCTATTGGTAGTATTAGTGGTAGTGCTGCCATTGGTGGTGCTGGTGGTATTGGTATACAAAGCAGTATTAGTGGAACAGCATCTTATTATGCTGGTGGTGGTGCTAGTGGCTCAGATAATAGTAATACTGTAATTAACGGTGGAGCTGGTGGTGGAGGAAATTCAAGCTCAGGTAGTGGTGGTGCAGGTACTGCTAATACTGGTGGTGGTGGAGCTGGTGGTGGTGGTCAAGGTTCAACTGGTGGAGCTGGTGGAAGCGGAATTGTCATTGTGCGATATGTTCGGTAATTACTCTATTATTCAACTTCAATTTAATTCTATGAATTAAATTGAAGCTGAATTTAGTGAAAAAATTATTTTAATTTCTGTAAAAGATTTAAGTGTAGAAAATTGCAGCTTTGTGGAACTTTTACCGAAAGAAAGTTGGATAAAATTAAAGGCAAAGTTATCAATCTCAGATAGGCGTAAAAGTTTTGATTTTAGCAAAAATAAATCCATCACACTAAAATTTATAGTTATAATGCTTATTAATTTTACAGGTTAGTTTCTTTTAGTATTTAAGTATAATTTATTTTTTGTTGTAAATTAGAAAAAATTTTCACCATTTTAAATTTAGATGTCTTTCCACTTATAATTTCAACCTTACTTTTCGGAATTTGAAGAATTTTTGCTAAGAATTTAATCAGTTCTTCATTGGCTTTCCCATCAATTGGTTGTGATGCTAGTTGTACTTTTAGATATTCTTGAGACTTTTCATTGATATAAGTTCCACAAATTTTATTTTGTGAGGAGTTAGGAGTAATTTTGACATGAAGCAGGGTGAAGTTTTCACCCTGCTTGAGAAATGACATATTTTATTGATTTAAATCTTGTAGAGCTCTAACTTCAAACTGACAATCAATGTTTTGATAAGCTTCAATTGCGTCAACCAAAGCTTTGGCTCCAGAAATTGTAGTTGTATAAGTTATTCCTTTCATTAAAGAAGTGCGACGAATTGAGAAACTATCTTTAGTTGCTTGTGCCCCTTCGGTTGTGTTGATTACTAGAGAAATTTCTTTTCTTTCAAGCATATCAACTACATGAGGTTTATCTTCAGTAATTTTATTTACAATTGTAACAGCAATATTGTTTTCTGCTAATAATTTAGCAGTTCCACGAGTTGCAACAATTTTAAATCCAATTTTAATCAATTTTTCAGCAATTTGTGGTAAGTGTTTTTTGTCAGAATCTTTTACTGATAAAAACACTAATCCTGAAGTTGGAAGTTTTACACCAGCAGCAACTTGTGCTTTTGCAAATGCTAAAGGAAAATTAACATCAATTCCCATAACTTCGCCAGTTGATTTCATTTCAGGCCCTAAAATTGTATCAACATTGCTGAATCGGGCAAATGGAAAAACAACTTCTTTAACGGAAAAGTAGTTAAGATTTTTTTCTTTTAAGTTAAATTCTGAAAGTTTTTTACCAATCATTAAAAGAGAAGCAATTTTTGCAACTGGAATTCCGGTTGCTTTCGCAACAAATGGAACTGTTCTT
>VHBV01000062.1 GCA_016882165.1 Candidatus Pelagibacterales bacterium | reverse complement strand
CATTAGCGACCTAAACGGTCGTTAACATATTTAAGCGGGCGAAGGAGCCAAAATTTTAATTTTTGGCGACGCGTGCCCAGGCGTGAGCTGTCTCCTAAGCGCAGCGCAGGAAAGCGGCGAAACGTTTGCAAGTTCAAAACAAAGATTAAGCATTAGCGACCTAAACGGTCGTTAACATATTTAAGCGGGCGAAGGAGCCAAAATTTTAATTTTTGGCGACGCGTGCCCAGGCGTGAGCTGTCTCCTAAGCGCAGCGCAGGAAAGCGGCGAAACGTTTTAGAGTTGCAATTCTAAATAAAAGAGAAAGATCTCTTGGAGGATTAATGTTTTTTAGTCATAGAAGAACCACTCCGTCATCGCGAGTGAGCAAACTTGCGAAACGTGGCGATCCAAACTTCATTAAAAAAATTACCATCTAGCCCAAACAGAGTTTGTTGTTTCTGGTAATGATCAGTTGGGTTGCAATAAAATAGTCACTTAACCCTACACGGGATAAGTTCCAAATAAAACACTCATTTTTAAAAAATGTATTTTCTAAAAAGGACCTTCCTTATTATTCCAACTCTTTTCTTAATCATGTTGATTAACTTCATGGTTATACAAGCAGCGCCAGGAGGTCCAATAGAACAATTCATTGCAAAAATTAATCATGCGAATCAGGCAAAAGGTGAGGTTGCAAGTCAAGATTCAATAAAAAATTTTTCCAGTGATAATCAATCGCAATATCGAGGTTCAAATGGAATTGATCCAGAAATTATCGCAAAAATAGAGAAGTTATATGGTTTTGATCTTCCTTTATGGGAACGTTTTTGGTTAATGATTAAAAAATTTGTAGTTTTTGATTTTGGAGTAAGTTTTTATCAAGATAAAAAAGTTATAGAATTAATTTGGGAAAAGCTGCCTGTTTCAATTTCAATTGGTTTATGGTCAACGCTTTTAGTTTACTTAATTTCAATTCCTCTTGGAATAAAAAAAGCAATTTATAATGGATCAAAGTTTGATGTTATAAGCACAACATTAGTCATAATTGGATACGCGGTTCCTTCTTTTTTATTTGCTGTATTTTTGATGATTATTTTTGCTGGAGGAAATTTTTTACATATATTTCCTCTTCGAGGCTTAGTTTCTGCAAATTTTGATGAATTGAATTGGTGGCGGAAAATTTTTGATTATATTTGGCATATGACATTGCCAATAATATCAATGGTTGTCGGTGGTTTTGCTTCTTTAACTTTCTTTTGTAAAAACTCATTTTTAGAAGAAATAAACAAACAATATGTTTTAACCGCCTATGCCAAAGGATTAAGTCAAAAGCAAGTAATTTATGGTCATGTTTTTCGTAACGCTATGATGATTGTTATTGCTGGATTTCCTGCTGCGATAGTGGGAATTTTATTTACTGGTTCAATGTTAATAGAAATAATATTTTCCTTAGATGGCCTTGGTCTTATGGGTTACGAGGCTGCAATTTCAAGAGATTACCCAGTAATGTTTGGCACTCTTTACTTTTTTACCTTTATTGGTCTAATTACAACAATTATCAGCGATTTTATTTACAAATTAATTGATCCCAGATTAAACTTTGAGTTCAAAAAATAGAAGTATTTCAAAATAAATTTACATTTTACCCCAATGGAAGACTCAATACAGATTTATCTAATTTCAGTTTTAGCTTTAATCTTAATATCTGCTTTGTTTTCATGTTTTGAAACGGCAGTTACAGCAACTTCTCGCGCCAAAGTTCATCGCCTTAAAAATGAAGGAAACAAAAGAGCGATAATTTTAGAAAATCTTTTAAAAAATCGCGAAAAAGTAATAAGCACAATGTTACTTGGTAATAACGTAGTTAATATTTTGGCATCAACTTTAGCTGCAAATTTCTTTCTAAAATTATTTGGTGATGCTGGTTTACTTTATGCAACTGCCACAATGACAGTTTTAGTAATAATTTTTGCTGAAGTGTTGCCAAAAAATGTTGCTATAAAAAATCCCGATTCAATTGCGTTATTTTTTTCTCCCATAATAAATATTTTGGTAACAATTTTTTATCCTTTTACACATGCAGTGGAAAAAATTGTTGCAGTTTTTGTAGGTATTTTTTCCACAAAAAATAGTAAAAAATCAGCATCTCTTGAGCTAGAAGAAATTCGTGATACTGTAAATTTGAAGCATATAGAAGGTTCAATTTATAAATATGACAAAGATATGATTGATGGAGTTCTTGATTTATCAGACACCGAAATAAATGAAATTATGGTTCACCGTAAAGAAGTCGAGTCAATTAATATCGATTTGTCGGTAAAAGAAATTGTTGCTCAAGCTCTAAATAGCATATATACAAGAATTCCGCTGTGGCAGGGAAATAAAGAAAATATTGTCGCTATTTTAAATGTAAGAAAACTACTTAAAGCTTTACATCTAAATAATTTGAGAGATTTGGGAGAAAATCTTGAAAAATTTGATCTTAAATCAATTACAACTGAACCATGGTTTGTGCCTAATACTAATAGCTTGCGTTCTCAACTTTTTGCTTTTAGAAAAAAGAAAAAAAGATTTGCTTTAGTAGTTGATGAATATGGTTCTTTTCTTGGTTTAGTTACTTTAGAAGATATTTTGGAAGAAATAGTTGGTGAAATAAAAGAGCAAAACGAAACTTCAGAAATTAATTTAGTTAAAATAAAAAGCGGAGCTTACAAAATTGCGGGAAAAATGCTAATTCGTGATATTAACAAGAAACTAGAATGGGATGTTGCTAAAGACAGCGATGCACATAATTTAACCGCTTTCATTATCAGTAAGTTGGGAAGAATTCCAGAAGAAAAAGAAAGTTTTATGATTAATAATTACACTTTCCAAATTTTGAAGAAAAAAGGACAAGATTTGGTTTGGGTAAAAGTAAAAAATAAGAATTAAGAAATATTGTTTTTCATCTTACCAGAATACAGATTCTTTAATAGTCTGCAGAAAAGCCATTATTTTTAAACAATGACTTCATGTCATTGCTTTTGAGAAATTTAGAGAATTCACGTGCTGTATCCATGTTATCTCCGGCTATTACTAGTGCTTGGTAAAATATATTTTCTTCTTTGGTTGCACTAATAACTATTAAATCCGAATCATTTCTAACCTGACTTCTAAGCAATAAAGCATAGCTTTCTGGACTGCTTTTTATTAGATCAAAAATAGATGATCTATCTTCCTGAGATTTTCTAAAAAGTTTAAGATTATTTAGATTAATACCACTTTTTTCAAAGTTTTTGAGTAAGTTAGAAGTGTAAAAACCAGAACTATTTCCTTCTTTATCAATTATTAAATTAGCTCCAACTTCGTTTAGAATTGCAATTGACTGTCTGAAAGTAATGGTTTTATTTTTGAGTCGTTCATCAATTATTGGGTTATTTTTTGAAGTTACCAAAACAATATGATCTTGTGCAATATATCCAATATTATAGACGTCAACCAGACCTTTTTGTTTTAGACTATCAATTAAATTTGTGTGAGCAGAAATAAATATATCAGCAGGTTCTCCTAAATCAATTGCATCAATTAAGTCAGCTGAAGAGTCAAAATTTATTGAAATCATAACATTACTTTTATCTGAAAAAATACGCGATGCTTTTGTTAAAGCAGTAACCATATTTTGTTCTGTAAAAATTGTTAGATTTCTGTTTGAAGCGAAAGAATTAAAAGAAAAAAGCGACAAAAATAAAGTAGATATTAACAATTTTTTCATCGCTTTTTTCATATTAATTATAGTACTAACATTTTTTGACGTTTTTGGTCAATATCAGAAAAGACATCTTCCCAAGTTCCAGTTGTTGAGGCCTTAGAATATTCAGTCACTCTATTTTCAAAGAAGTTAGTATGTTCAACTCCATTTAAAATTTCATCAAGCCAAGGCAGTGGATTATCATCAATCATGTAAATTTCTTTTAAACCCAATTGATTTAATCTTCTATCAGCGATATATCTAATATATCTTTTAACTTCACGAGAAGTTAGACCTTCAATATTTCCAGTTTCAAAAGCTAAGTCAATGAAAGCATCTTCAAAATGCACAATCGTTGCACAGGCTTTGTAAAGACGACTTTTTAATTCCTCATCCCAAACTTCTGGATTCTCTTGGACGAAAGTCCTGAATAATTTGATGATAGAAAGAGTATGTAAAGTCTCATCACGAACAGACCAAGCAATAATTTGTCCCATTCCTTTCATTTTGCCAAATCTTTGAAAATTTAACAAAATTGCGAAGGAAGCAAAAAGTTGCAAACCTTCAGTGAATCCGCCAAAAACTGCCATTGTTGTTGCAATGTCTTTCTTTGAAGAAACACCAAATTGGTGCATATAATCATATTTGTCTTTCATTTCTTTGTATTTCATGAAAGCCATATATTCTGTTTCTGGCATGCCAATTGTGTCAAGCAAGTGAGAATAAGCTGCTATGTGCACAGTTTCCATGTTAGAAAATGCTGACAACATCATTTGTACTTCTGTTGGTTTAAAAACTTGTGAGTAATGTTTCATGTAGCAATTATTTACCTCAATGTCAGCTTGGGTAAAAAATCGGAAAATTTGGGTTAAAAGATTTTTTTCACTTGGTGTTAAGTTATGTTTCCAGTCGCGTACATCGTCAGCCAGTGGAACTTCTTCTGGCAACCAATGAATTTGTTGCTGTTTTAGCCAAGCATCGTAAGCCCAAGGATAGTTAAATGGTTTGTAAATCGGTTTTGAATCAAGAAGAGTCATAACTTCAGAATTATTTAAAAAAGATTGAAAATTTTTTTGGTAAGATTGTTTTTAAAAATCTCAATAAAATTTTAATTCTTTAACCATCAAATTGCAAAGCAAATTATTTAAAGATTTTAAATTCTTTTTTCTTTCTAAGAAAAGAATTTTATAGAGAAAAATTAGATATAATTAATAGGAAATTAACTATTTTTCTGCGAATTATCGATTGGAGATTAATGTTTTTTAGTCATAGAAGAAAAGTACTTCGTCATCTCGAGTTTAGCAAACTTGCGAAACTTGGTAATCAACGTTTCATTAAAAAGTATAGCTGCTTCGCTCCACACTGATTTTGTTGTTCCTGATAATGACAAGTCGGGTTGTAATAAAATATTCATTTAATCCTAAAAGGGATAACCCGCGCTTTTCTTTAAAATCCTTTCTTGATTTTGACTCTGAAGCAAATTATCTTAGTTTTCGGTAAAAAATCTTAATATTAACTTTAAAAAACAACAAATTATGTCAGTTTTAGTCGGAAAAAAAGCGCCAGATTTCACTACTTCAGCAGTAATGCCTAATAATGAAATTAATGATAGTTTTAATTTGCACACTTATTTAAAAGGAAAAATCGGTGTTTTATTCTTTTATCCACTTGATTTTACTTTTGTTTGTCCTTCAGAAATAATTGCTTTTGATAATCGTCTAAAAGAGTTCAAAGATCGTGGAGCTGAAGTTATAGGTGTTTCTGTTGATTCAAAATTTACTCACTTAGCTTGGAAAAACACTGAAGTGAATAAAGGTGGTATTGGTCAAGTTCAGTATCCTTTGGTCGCTGACTTAACAAAATCAATTGCTCGTGATTATGATGTTCTGATGGGTGAAGCAGTTGCTTTGCGTGGAACGTTCTTAATTGACCAAGAAGGTGTAGTTCGTCATCAAGTTGTTAATGATTTACCTCTTGGTAGAAATATTGATGAAGCAATCCGTATGGTCGATTCTTTGAAATTCTTCCAAGAACATGGTGAAGTTTGTCCTGCTGGTTGGAATAAAGGAAAAGAAGGTATGAAACCAAATGCAGCTGGTGTTGCAGAATACTTAGCTGGAAATGCGAAAAAATTGTAATCTTGATTTATAATTTTACCATTTTTTATCTTATGCAAAGCTTTGCAATTAGTGCAGGGCTTTGCAATATATCTTTCATTCTGTGAAAAAGTTAAGTTTTGTGTATTTACTTGAAGGATTCAAATTTTAGTTGACTCTTTTTTTATTTTGCACTAAAAACCTCGCCCTCGCAAATTTTGGATGTAAAATATCAAGTAGCTATTGATAATTACGAAAACTGAGTTGCTTCGTAAAACATTTCAAGTTTTTTTTAAAATAATAATAAAAATATAGAGTCGGTTCAATGCCAACAATTAATCAATTGATTAGAAAGCCAAGAGTTAAACAGGTTGCGAAAAACAAAGTTCCAGCCATGAAAGGTTGTCCTCAAAAAAGAGGAGTTTGTACTCGTGTTTATACAACAACTCCAAAAAAACCAAACTCGGCTTTGCGTAAAGTTGCACGTGTAAAATTAACTAACGGTTTTGAAGTTATCGCTTACATCCCAGGCGAAGGTCACAACTTGCAAGAGCACTCTGTTGTTGCAATTCGTGGTGGTCGTGTAAAAGACTTGCCGGGTGTACGTTACCACATCATCAGAGGTTATTTTGATACTCAAGGTGTAAAAAATCGTAAACAAGCACGTTCTAAATACGGCGCTCAAAAACCTAAATAGTTTTTTCGTCGCGTCTTGAGCTTTTATGTCGTTAGAAAAAATTTGAATTCGGTTATGTATGTTATCATACATTCCCTCATTAATTTTTTCTGCCCAGCAGCTATCTCAAGTTCCTTAGAACAAAAAAGTGGATAAGGAATTTTCCTTAATTCACTAAAGTTTTGAATAGTCGCCTATGTGAATTAGGTGCGAAGATGGTTACTAACCATTTTAGTAAAAACCGAGTGTAATTCATTTTATACTCATAATTTATAATTATAACCATGCGTAGAAGAGCCGCCAAGATCAGAAAAATTATTCCTGATGCAAAATATAACGAAATCATTGTTTCAAGATTCGTTAACCGTTTGATGAATGACGGTAAAAAATCAGTTGTCGAAAAAGCTATTTATGAAGCTTTTGAAAATTTAGAAAAAAAATTAAAAAAATCTCCAATTGATATTTTCAAAGAAGCTTTGGAAAACGTAACTCCAAAAGTTGAAGTTAGATCAAGAAGAATAGGTGGCGCAACTTACCAAATTCCAGTTGAAGTTTCTGCTAGACGTGGTTCAGCTCTTGCTTTGAAATGGTTGAAAATTGCTATCGAAAATATCAAAGGTAAAGATTTGTCAACAAAAGTTGTAACAGTTGTTTTGGAATCTTTAGAGAATAAAGGTTGGGCAGCTAAGAAAAAAGAAGAAGTTTTCAAAATGGCTGAAGCTAACAAAGCTTTCGCTCACTATAGATGGTAATTTGCTAGCCGTTTGTTGATATTTTGGCATAGTTAGAAAATTTTTGGGTCTCTTGACTAGTTAAAATAATTTTAACTATTATTCAAGGCTTATGATTACTAGAAAAAATAAATATTATAATCGTTCCCGAATTTCTGAGAAGAAATTTAGAGAAGT
>VHBV01000061.1 GCA_016882165.1 Candidatus Pelagibacterales bacterium | reverse complement strand
AATGCTTGACGATAGCGCATTGCAATGTCAGAAACTTTTACAACTGCTTCAACATCATCACCATTTACGTGGAAAATTGGCGCATCAATCATTTTTGCTAAGTCTGACGCGTAAGTTGTGGAACGTGAATCTGTCGGGTTTGCTGTGAAACCAACTTGATTGTTCACAATAATATGCATAACACCACCGGTGTTGTAACCTTTAACGCCGTTCATTACTAAACTTTCTGCAACTGAACCTTGACCAGCGAAAGCTGCATCACCGTGAATTACTAAAGCCATTGCTTGAGAGCCATCAATATCGCCGTAAAGATCTTGTTTAGCACGTATTCTTCCAGCCACAACCACGTTTACTGCTTCAAGGTGTGAAGGGTTGAAAGCCAAAGACAGATCAATTTTCTTGCCGTCAATTTCACGAGTTGAAGCATAACCCATGTGATATTTTACGTCGCCTGATTTGGTCACGCCCTCAGGAAAACCAGGTGTTCCTTTGAACTCAGAAATCATTTGATGGTAAGGTTTGCCCATCACGCCAGTTAGAGTGTTAAGCCTTCCACGGTGAGCCATACCGATAACTATTTTTTTCACGCCAGTTTTAGCAGCTACATCGATGATTTTTTCAACCGAGTTAATTGAAGCTTCACCACCTTCAACCGAGAATCTTTTTGCACCCGGAAAACGTTTGTGTAAGAACTGTTCAAATTTTTCAGTTCTGATTATTTCTTTTAGAATTTTGATTTTTTCTTCTTTTGAAACTGTTGCAAGCAAAGTGTTTTCAGTTTCACGAGCTAACCATTGTTTTTGTTCAGTATCGCGAATATATTCGAATTCAGATCCGACAGTATTAGCATAAACATAGTTTAAGTAATCAATTGCTTGCGATATTTTAGCTTTTTGTCCCTGGAATTCGACTTCTTTTTCTAAATCTTCAGGTGTAATTCCATGGTTTTTTGGATCAATTTCTGAGACATATTGTGGAGCTTTTAAACCAATCGGATCAAGGTTTGCAGCTAAATGCGCAAATCTTTTGTAAGATTCTATTAAATTTGCAATACGAATATTTAGATCTTTTCCTGAAGCAACTGGAGCTACAGCAGCTTTTGCATCTTTTTTTACTTCTTTTTTAGCGTTTGAAGAAATATCAAAATCTTCACCGCCAACAACTTTTAAATTTCTTTTTGCCCAAGATGGACCGTTGTAGTCAGCCAAAATTGATTTTATTTCATCAGCATTAGCTGCAAAAAAATCAGCCCAGGTCTTATCGACTGAAGCAGGATTTTTTAAGAAATTTTGATAAAGTTCATTAATGAAGACAACGTTCGCGCTAAAAAAAGGCGTGCTGATAGCTAATTCTTTTGACATAATTACAAAGAAATTTTTTCTAACTTAAAATTTATGTGCTGTTAAATTTATTTTTGACAAACAAATTCACAAAGGGGCAGGCATTATAGGAAATTAGCAACTTAATTGCAAGTAGTTAAATTTAAACTAATTAAATTAAAGACTAAGAGTTTAAAACTAAACTTTTTTCTGTTTCTGTTTTTAGTCTTTTGGAATCGCATTGAGTGCAAGATAATGAGGGACTTTGGCGTTGAGAAATTTGTGCTGTAATTGCTGATTTGATTAACTTTAAACCACCATCATAATTTGCTTCTATACCCGAAGATAGAAAATTCATAATTTCACTTATTGGTGTAAGTGCTGGACAATGATGATTTATCTCTCCCAAGAAAACGTTTTTTCCATCTCCTTTAAGCAAGAAATCAACTCCTATTTCAGAGGTATTGCTATATTTATTTTTTAGAGGAAGTTCCGGGTGATTAAGCAAATCAAGCATTAAGTTAATTTTCTGATGTAAATCTGTTTGTTCTTCTTCTGTTAAAAGAGAGGTAGGAAAAGGTGAAGAGCCACCTGTTGTTAGGCAAGTTGTGAATTTGCTATCACTTACTCTGTTACTTCTTCTAAAAGTAAGGCCAAGCAATTCAAAATTACCATCTCCATTTTTTGCAATATTAGCTCTTATATCTCCTGACTTAACGCCTTCTAAAAAAGGTTGTGCTAAAATTTCATGATCATACAAATTTCTCGCTGTGGCAATTTGTGAAGTTTTATCAATTTCTGAGATTCTAAAATTACTTCTATTTTGATATTCTCTTGGGTTGGTTTTTAAGCTTTCTAAGTAAAGTATTGTTTCAGTAATTTGTTGCAACTCAGATTCTGGAAGATTGTCTTTAATTTTATATAGTTGTTGTTCTTTTAGTGATTCATGCGTTGAATTTTGTAGAGATTGCAAATTATGCGCTGTTGTATCGGAAGAGAATTCTAATGAAAAAACACCAAGCGATTGTGCAGAATCTTTTGGTTTTATGACAATTTTAGGATTAGTTTTGTCTGGAAATAATGATAAATACTCGTTCGACATTGAATCGAATTTTTCTTTGATTGAACTTCCAATTGTAAATTCCTGAGTTGGTGTTGCAATAACTTGCTGTCCTGATGACTGCAAAATTTCATTCATTCTTTGAGGAGTATCTTTGTCAACCAATAGCTGAGGAAGTCCTGTTTCATCACAATATATTGGACAATTAAAAGAAAGATGAGGAAAAGCTCTTCTAATTTGGTCAAGTGTTTTTCTTAAATCTCCTCTTCCTTCGGGAGGGAAAGGAGATTTCATTGGTTCAATTCTTTGAATAACGTTTGTGATATGTTGAATTTCTTCTTGCGTGACAAAAAGTTTAGAATCAGTTTGCGATCTTATTCTTAAAGTATCTTTGACTTTCTCATTTTCGAAAGTTTGCAATATATTTGGATCTTTATTTACAACTGCTTCAGAAATCAGATCTTTTAGTTCAGAGTTTTTCTCTTTATATCTTGATACTAGATCTTGAGCTTGTTTTTGTCTGGGATCAAGTTCAATTACTTCTAGTCTATCTTTCGGACTTGAAGGAAAATCTTGCACTTCTTTTGGCATGTTGTGTATTAACACTTTGTGTCCAAGTTCAAGAGCAGAAACAATGTATGCTAGAGTTGCATTTTTGCCCACAACCATTTCTTCAAATGGTTCATTTATGATTGCTAAAGTTTTTTCTTGTAAAGCGGGATCAAATTTTCTTTTCATGCAACTGATAATTTAGAGATTTAAAATAAATAAAAAAATCTATTATCTTAAAGAAGACAATTGTCAGCTAATTAGATGAAATCTTAAAGTCAAAGAAAATTTAATAATCTAAATTCAATTTAGCCTATTAAATAGATTGATTGCGAGAAGCGAAGACAAATCTTTTAAAGACTAAATTTAATATTTACGAGATTGGTAGCGGAGGAGGGGATCGAACCCCCGACACGCGGATTATGATCCCGCTGCTCTACCAACTGAGCTACTCCGCCGAAAGAAATTTTTATAAGAATGGAGCGGGTGAAGGGAATCGAACCCTCACGGCTAGCTTGGAAGGCTAGAACTCTACCGTTGAGCTACACCCGCTAATGCTTCAAATGAAGTAATAATTAGTGGTGGACAGGGCAGGATTTGAACCTGCGAACGCTTACGCGGGCAGATTTACAGTCTGCTGCCATTGACCACTCGGCCACCTGTCCATAAAAATTGTGTTTGCATATAGTTTTTTAGAGCCATGAAGCTTCAAAAAAAACAAATTTCACAATTGCTATTGGCTTGAAAAATTATTATCTCACCAAAAAGAAGCGAAATTTCTACAAGAAAAAATTTTATATGTCAAATTTTCTCTTTGCTATTTTTGAGAATTATCTCTTAAAGAATTAATTTTTTTTATTCATAAAAAAACCACTCCGTTATTGTGAGGATATCTGCTTATTTGGTATAGATTGCCAAGTTTCGCAAGCATTCTTGCTCGGAATGAAAGTGGGTTGCAATAAAGTAGTTGGTTAATCATTCAACTAATTTTAGTTTTTATACTATATTTTCAAACTATCCGCTAATTCTGCTTCATACATTTTTTTGTATAGTCCATTTTTTATTAGAAGTTCTTGATGGTTTCCTATTTCGGCAATTTCACCATTTTGAATAAAAATTATTCTATCTGAAGAGCTAATTGATGAAAGTTTGTGAGCAATTGTTATAACGGTTTTATCTTTAGCAATTTTAGCAATTGCTTGATCAATAATTGCAGCGTTATAGTTATCAAGAGCAGATGTTGCTTCGTCTAAAAGTAATATTGGTGAATTTTTAATAATGGCTCTGGCAATTGCTATTCTTTGTTTCTCACCACCAGAAAGTTGAATTCCTTTTTCACCTACAAAAGTATGGGTTTTTTGTGGTAAATATTTTATAAAATGTAGCGCTTCATTTTCTTCAATAACTCTTTCTACTTCGCTTTCTCTTACCTCACGATTAACATAAGTTATGTTTTCAAAAACTGATCCAGAAAAAATGAAGCAATCTTGTGAAATATATGCAAAATTTTTGCGTAAGTCAGCAAAAGAAAGTGATTTTATGCCATATCCATTAATTGAAATTGACCCACTACTTACATCATAAAAACGTAATAAAAGTTGTAAAATAGTACTTTTGCCACTTCCACTTGCGCCAACAATTGCAATTTTTTCTTGTGGTTTTATTTCTAAGTTAAAATTATTTAAAATTGCAGAATCACCTCTGCTTGGATAAGCAAAACTTACTTGATTAAAGTTAATTGTAATTTTTTCCTGTGTTAAAAAAGGAATTGTTTTTTCGGCCTCTTTAACTGGTGAATCAATTTTTAGTAAATCTAAAACTCTTTCAGCAGCAGCGGAAGCGCTTTGTAGTTGTCCAGAAATTTGGCTGATTGCAACTAAGGAAGTTGCTGAAATTACGGAATAAAAAATGAAAGAAGATAAATCTCCAGAGGTCATTTTCCCTGATAAAACTTGGTGTCCTCCAAACCATAAAACAACAGCAATTCCACTGAAAGCAAAAGCAATTACAAAAGCAACTAACAAAGCACGAAGAGCAATTTTTTGTAAAGCAGCTTTGAGTGATAAATCAACAAAGTAAGAAAAATTGTTACTTTCTTTTGCTTCGCATAAGTATGACTGGATTGTTTTTATACCGTTAATTGTTTCTTCAATATGCGAAGTTACAGAAGCAATAGCTTGTTGTGATTGCGTTGAAAGATTTTTTATTTTGCGCCCCATAATAATTATTGGAGCAATTGCAATTGGGATTAGAAAAAGTGAGATTAAAGTTAGCTTGAAGCTGGTAAAAAATAAGAAGCCAATTCCGCCAATAAAAAGCATTAAATTTCTAAGTAAAAATGAAATACTATTACTTATTATTTGGTAAAGTGTAACGGTGTCTACTGTAAGTCTTGAAATTACATCCCCTGATTTGAAAACCTCAAAAAATTCGGCTGATATTGTGATTACATGATTATAAGCTTTTTTACGTAAATCGCTGATTGCTTTTTCTGTTACTGAATTGATTAAACTGGAACGATAATAGCCGGCAAAAGCCATAATTAAGGTAACGCCGCAGAAAGTTAGTAAAGTAAAATTAAGGAATTGTTCATTTTTTTGTACAAAGCCATAATCAATTAAATATTTTATTATTTCTCCAAAAAATAAAATTGTCAGAGATGTTAAAATTAAAGCTACTAAAGCAAAAATTATTTCGCGTAAATAAGGCCTAAAAAAGGGTGTTAAGGCAAGTAAGTTAGAAAAATTAATTTTTGTTTTTTTTGTTGTTTTTTTTGTCATTTTCTGAGCACTGTTAACAAATTTTGCAATGACTTCCGTCGCATAAAGGTGGTGATTTTGTTTGCTTGCAGCCACAAAAAGAAACAATTTTTGTTTCGTTTGGAGTGTATTTTACGGATTTCATAATGCTGGTTCCGTCTTCATTTTTGAATGCTTTATGAGCGCCATCGCAGAAAGGCTCGACTTTAGAAAATCCGCAAGAACACCAAGAGTAAGTTTTGCCAGCTTCAACCTCAACTTTGAAAGGACTTGTTGCAGCAATTCTTGGAAGTTTTTCCATAAAAATTAGTTGATTGAGTTTGGTATAAGTATTGCCTGCTATTCTGAGCGTATAGGCGAAGAATCTCAAGAGTTTAGACTGAGGAAATCTAACTTCCGAGATCATTCGCCTATGTGCTCAGAATGACAGCTTGTTATAAAGTGCTTAAAGCTCTAAATTATCAATTAACCTAATTCCTTCTAAATAAGCAGCAACAAATATTCTGGCTTTTTCGGTATTGTTAAATTCTGTAACAAGTTTTAAATCTTCTGAGTTACGTACTTCTAAGTAATCAATTTTTTCAAATCCCAAAGAAATCAGTTCTTGAGTTTTTTCTTCTATAAGAGAATCAATTTTTTCTTCAGAATTTTTGATTTTATTTTTAATTTCCGTCAGAACTCTAAAAATGTTACTCGCTTTTTCTTTGCCACTTTCTGAAAGTCTTTGATTGCGTGAAGACATTGCAAGACCGTTTTGTTCGCGTAAAGTTGGGTGTGCAAAAATTTCAATATCAAAATTCAAATCGCGCACCATTCTTTTTATTAATGTAAGCTGCTGAAAATCTTTTTGTCCAAAAATTGCAATATTTGGTTGAACTAAATTAAAAAGTTTTGTCACAATTAAAGCAACACCATCAAAATGACCAACTCGGCTTGAGCCACATAAGCAGTCAGTGATTTTAGTTGGAATAATTTTGAAAGAAAAATCATCGGCAAAAATTTCTTGTGATTTTGGTAAAAAAACTAAATCAACTCCGGCATTTTTTAATTTATCAAGATCGCTTTCTTCTTGACGAGGATATTTCTCGTAATCAGATAAATCATTAAACTGTGTTTTATTTACAAAAATGCTGACAATCACAAAATCGGCAATTTCTTTGGCATATTTAACCAACGCTAAATGACCTTCATGCAAAGCACCCATTGTTGGTACCAGCACAACTTTTTTGCCAATAAGTTTTTTTCTTTCTAATTTTAGTTTTGTAATTTCTTGAGCAATTATCATTTTCTTTCTAGTCCTTTATTATCTGGTATAACTTGTGCTGAACTACTTGATTCTACAGAAGGAAATGGTGTTGAGTGAAGAAATCTTTTTTCGTCAGTTGATGAAATTTTTGTCACTGATTCTTCTGTAGCGGGAATTTTTAAAGTAACTTTAGATCTTCTTGCTAAAACGTCACTTAATCCAGTAAATTCAAAACCATGTTCTTGGAAATTTTCATTTGCAATTTCTATACCAAAACTATTTTCTCTTGCCCAAGATTGCAATCTTTTTGCTAGTCTTGCACTACAATAAAGCGAGGCTTCGCAGCAATTTTCTTCTGTTTTATATTCTGCTGATACAACTTTAATTGGAAAAGGTAAAATCTTATTCAGACCTCTTACATCTTGATGTCCTTGTTCTTTTTCAGCGTCACTCATTTTTGCTCCATTAACTATACTTCAGCC
>VHBV01000060.1 GCA_016882165.1 Candidatus Pelagibacterales bacterium | reverse complement strand
TTAGAAGGAGATTACCACGTTTCGCTTGATGGCTCAATCGCAATGCCCGACGCGAGAAAATTAATCCTTCAAGGGATAATCACCCTATTTTGGTAATTAATTTCGAATGATTACAATGAATTATTAGGTTGTTATCAATTCTTATTTTTGTTCTTAAAAATACAGAAAAGAATTTTCTTACTTTTTAAGTTGACTTCGGTAAAAAATATCCATAATTTTCCTAAAAATTCCATAATTTTCCATGTATACCCAAAAAGTATACAAATTATTCCAAATTTAGGAATAAAATATAATTGGAATCTTTTTCTTCACGCAAGTGAAGGGCGAGTTCATCGCAGAAAATTTCTAGTATCAGGTTTTTGAAATCTTGATATGTAAAATTTATAGAATTTACGATGGCATTATTTTTATCAACATTCACAAACAAAATTGACGCGAAAAGCAGAGTGTCTGTGCCGTCTCAGTTTCGTGCTTCTTTGGTAAATAATGATTTTTCGGGAGTTATTCTTTATGAATCTTTCATAAACGAATGCATTGAAGGTTGTGATATTGAACGTATCAAAAAAATTTCAGAATCAATTGATAATTTGGATCCTTTTTCAGAAGAGCGAGATGCTTTTGCAACAGCTGTTTTGGGTGGTTCTTTTCAACTCACTATCGATGGCGATGGTAGAGTGATTTTACCAGAGACTTTGCTTAAAAAAGCAAAAATAAAAGACAGTGCAGTTTTTGTTGGAAAAGGCTCCACTTTTGAAATTTGGGAACCAAAAAAGTTTGAAGAATATATGGCGAAAGCCAAAAAAGAGGCAAAAGATAAACGAAATATGTTGAGGTTAGCGAAGTGAAAATAAATCACGCTAGCTCAAATAATTTTGAATTTCATAAACCTGTTTTATTACAAGAAATGCTTGAGAATTTGTCACCGAAAGCAAATGAAATTTACCTTGATTGCACATTTGGTGCTGGAGGCTATTCGGCGGCAATTTTAAAGAGTGTAGATTGCAAACTTTATGCAATTGATCGTGATGAAACTGCAAAGAAATTTGCTGTAAAATTGCAAGAAAACTATCCTCAAAATTTTGAATTTCTAAGAGGCCAATTTTCTGATGCTAAAAATTTATTAGCAGAAAAAGGGGTTTCACAAATTGATGGAATTGTATTGGATATAGGCGTTTCGTCAATGCAGTTTGATGACAAAGAAAGAGGTTTTTCTTTTGATTCTGATGCAAAATTGGATATGCGAATGGATCAAAAATCCGATCTTACAGCTTTTGAAGTTGTTAATAACTTTGATGAAGAAGATTTATTTAGAATTATAAAAGAATTTGGTGAAGAGCCAAAAGCAAAATTGATTGCTAGAAAAATAGTTCAAGTAAGAAGAAGCAAAACGATTACTAGTTGTAGGGAATTAGCAGACATTGTTAGATCCTTCTATTTTGGTTACTCAAAAACCGATCCTGCAACTAGAACTTTTCAGGCTCTTAGAATTTTTGTTAATCAAGAGTTAGAAGAGCTAAAAAAAATTTTACAAGACTCAACGCATCTTCTCAAAAAAGGAGGGCGTTTGGTCGTTGTATCATTCCATTCTTTGGAAGATGTGATTGTAAAAAACTTTTTAAAAAAATGTGCTGGTCTTGACGTTGTTTCTTCAAGATATGAGCCATTAAAAGTTAAAGATTCTGATAGAATCTTTCAAATTGTTAATAAATCGGCAATTCAGGCAAGTTCTGAAGAGTTGAAAGATAATGTAAGAGCTCGTTCTGCAAAGATGCGAGTCGCAATTAGGTTATAAACATAAATTTTAAAAAAATGAAACAACTTTGGAATTCATTAAATAAGTTTTACCTAGCAAACGTGGCAATTGTCTCTTTGGTTTTGTTTAGCATTACTTTTATGTTTCTAATACAATTCAAAGTAGAGGGACTGCAAGATGAAATTGCCAAAACAGAGAATGATATTGTTGCTTACGAAGACAAAATTAAGTTACTAGAAGTTGAGTGGGTTTACTTAACTAGACCAGAAAGATTAAGAGATTTGGCTAATTTATATCTAAAAGACAACAGCTATACCTTGGCAAGCCAGATTAAAAATAGTGATAAATTAGAAAAGTATTACTTAGCTAATGAACAGAAATATGTTGCCCAAGAAGTTGCTTTTATAGAACAAAACTCTGCTGAAGAAAAAGTCTCGTTTTAAGATAAAAGTAATTTTCACAATAAAATAAAAACTAACAACAACTTAAGATGTTGTAGTTATAGTAACTGTGAAAAAACTTTGATTTTAAGAGTTTATAATTCAGCTTTAGCAGCAATATCTTTTCTGACAAATCCTTCTTTCCAGTCAATTTTTTCAATTGCTTCATAAGCATTTTTACGAGCATCAGAAAAAGTTTTTGCTTGAGCAACTATATTTAAAACTCTTCCACCATTTGCTAGTATCATATTATTATTTTCAGTAGTTCCAGCGTGAAGAATTTTTACTTTCTCAACTTTAGAAGCTTCATCTAAATTTTTAATTTCAGTGCCTTTCTGATATGATTCTGGATAACCTTTTGCACACATCACAACGCAAACAAATTTGTTTTCTTCATCAAATTCAACTTTAGTTTGGCTAAGTTTTCCATCAATTGCATCTTCAATTAAATCAACAAAGTCTGATTTAATTCTTGGTAAAATTACTTGAGTTTCAGGATCTCCAAAACGTACGTTAAATTCTAAAAGTTTTGGTTTATCATTATGAATCATTAAACCTGCAAATAATACACCGCTGAAAGGAGCTCCAATGGATTTCATTCCTTTTAGTGTTGGTTTAATTATTTGTGAAATAATTACATCTTCCATTTCTTTATTTATGAAAGGAGAAGGGCTATAAGTTCCCATTCCGCCTGTGTTTGGGCCGGTTTCATTTTCACCAACTTTTTTATGATCGTGAGCAAATCCAAGAGAAACAAAGTTATCTCCATCGCAAATTACAAAGTAACTTGCTTCAAAACCATTTAAAAATTCTTCGATAATAATTTTTTTTCCAGCTTCACCAAATTTGCCATCAAAAATTTCGTTAATTGCATTAGTAGCTTCATCAAGATTTTGTGCAATAATTACACCTTTTCCTGCAGCAAGTCCGTCAGCTTTAATTACGCATGGAAAACCAAGTTTTGTGCAAAATTCAATTGCTTTTTTAGTTTCAAAAAAAGTTTCATAAATTGCAGTTGGAACATTGTTATCAACAGCAATTTGTTTCATAAAAACTTTGGAACCTTCGAGTTGTGCTGCTTTTTTTGAAGGTCCAAAAGCTCTGATTCCTGCATCTTGTAAATTATCAACTAAGCCTTCAACCAAAGGTTGTTCTGGGCCAACAAAAACAAAACTTATTTTTTCATTTCTACAAAATTCAATAATCTTTTGGTGATCATCAACTTTTATTTCATTTATATTCTGTGCAATTTTAGCAATTCCTGCATTTCCTGGTAATGCAAAAATTTTTTCAATTTGTGACGATTTTTTTAATTGTTCACAAATAGCGTGTTCTCTGCCTCCAGAGCCAATTACTAGAATTTTCTTCATATTTTTTAATTAAATGTGTTTTCTTACTTGATTTTGCTTGATGAATTAATTTTAATCACCTTCATTAAAAAATCCATCAATTCAATTTCTTAAAATATGACCCTAAAAGAACATACAGTTAAATCTTATGATAAAGACTTAAAATCAATTGAAGGAACAATTGATGAAATGATGCATTTGGTTATTATGTCAATTGATATGGTGGCAGAAATGATAAAATATAACCAAGACAGTAATATAAGACAAGATTTCTTAGAAAAGATTATCGCTCACGATTATAAAATTAACACTCTTGATTTTTTAGTTGAAAGAAAAGTTACTACTATGCTTGCTCTTCGTCAGCCAATGGCAGTTGATTTACGCTATATTGTTTCAGCATTGAAAGTTTCTTCGAACCTTGAAAGAGTGGGAGACCAGGCCAAAAGTATAATCAAAAAAATTGATAGAATTGGTTCAGAAGCTTTTGAAGATAAAGTGAAAAAGGCAATGTTAGAAATGGTTGATCTAACAAAAAAAATGGTTCATGATTCTATTATTGCTTTTAACGAGCAAAACTTTCAGACAGCAGAAAGCGTATTAAAACAAGATGACCAGATTGATAAAATTTATAGTGGTCTATTCATGATTTTGGAAAATGAAAGCTTCAGTAAAAGTCAGGCTGAAAGAATAATTAACATCTTGTTTATTGCCAAAAGTTTTGAAAGACTTGCGGATCATTCAACAAATATTGCTGATATTGCTAAATACGTAGTTACAGGGGATTCAAAATAAAAATGCAAACACGCGAAGAGAAAAGAGAATCAGGTCAGATTGCTAAAAAAGATAATAAAGATCTAATGGGTTTTGCACAAAATTTTCCAAAAGAAAAAATGGAACGCAAACCAGATTGGATAAGAGTTAAGGCACCGCAATCAAAAGGATATTTTGAAACCAAAGGTTTATTAAACGAAAAAAAACTTCATACAGTATGTGAAGAAGCTGCTTGTCCTAATATTGGTGAATGTTGGGCACAAAAACATGCCACTGTTATGATTCTTGGTTCGGTTTGTACTCGCGCTTGTTCGTTTTGTAATATTGAAACTGGCAAACCAGATGCTGTGAATCCACATGAACCAGAAAATGTTGGTGATGTAGCAAAAGTTTCTCAATTGAAACATATTGTTATAACTTCTGTTGATCGTGATGATTTAGCTGATGGTGGAGCAGACCAATTTGTTAAATGTATTGAAAATGTGCGTAGTAAATCTCCGCAAACAACAATCGAAATACTTACTCCTGACTTTCTACGTAAAAATGGTGCTTTAGAAAAAGTTGTCGCAGCAAAGCCAGATGTTTTTAATCATAATATTGAAACTGTTCCAGGTCTTTACACTTCAATTCGTCCTGGTGCAAGATATTTCCATTCATTATGGCTTTTAAAAAGAGTAAAAGAAATCGATCCTTCAATGTTTACTAAGTCTGGTTTGATGGTAGGTCTTGGTGAAACAAAAGAGCAGGTTCTTCAAGTTATGGATGATATGCGTTCAGCTGATATAGATTTTCTGACTATTGGCCAATATTTACGCCCAACGCTTCGTCATGCTCCAGTTGATCGTTATGTTCATCCAGATGAGTTTGAGTTTTACAAAAAAATGGCTTATAATAAAGGTTTCTTGATGGTTTCTTCTAGTCCACTTACAAGATCTTCTTATCACGCAGGAGATGATTTTGAGAAAATGAGAAACGAAAGAAATAAAAGATTATCTATTTCTTAACTGAGCAATAATTTTTTCAACTTGTTTAATTGTATATCCTCGAGAAAGACCATTAAAAATGATAAAATCAGCTTTCTTCTTTCTTACTAATTTGGCGACTATAAATTTGGTAAAATCTTATTGTTGAATCTTCCAAATTCTGCATTTTATTTCTTGATAGAAACCTTTGTTTTTGAGCAATTTTTGATATTGAAATAGCAATTATCTTATCGCACTTATAGCTCTTTGTTTCAAGCAAAAGAGGTATGTTCAACACTATAATTTTTTTCCCTAATTTTTTAACTGATTTTAGAAAATAATCATATGCTTTTCTAACTTTTTCGTGAATTATATCTTCTAGGATTTTAAGTTTTTCTTTATTACTAAATACAATTTTTCCCAGAATTTTACGATCTATTTCATTATTTATAAAACTTTCTGGGAAGTGTTTTTTGATTTCTGAAATTGTAATTTGATCATTTTTCAAAAGATTATGAACTTCTTGGTCGGCATCAAAGATGGCAGCACCATGTTTTGCAAAAATATCAGCTATAAAATTTTTACCAGATGCAACACCGCCAGTGAGTCCAATTATTTTCATGCTAATTCTTGAGGAATTTTAACATTACAAAATTGTAAATGACTTTTTAAGTTTTGTTTTAGTAATTCTAGATCTTTTTTAGAAGTTGCTTCGCAACGCGCTACAAGAACTGGTTGAGTATTTGAAGCTCTTATTAGCCACCATCCTCCATTTTGTTGGTCAGCTCTTATGCCGTCAACATCATTAAAAATAACTTTATTTTTGTGTAAGTTTTCTTTTAATTCTTCAACGATTGCAAATTTTCTTTCTTCTGTACATTCAATTCTGATCTCAGGTGTTGAGAAGGTCTTTGGCATTGTTTTTCTCATTTGCCACAAAGATTCTTTTGATTTAGCTACAATATTAATTATTCTTATTGCGGCATAAAGAGCATCGTCAAATCCATAATATTTATCGGCGAAAAATATGTGCCCTGACATTTCTCCTGCAAGAGGTGATTTTGTTTCTTTCATTTTTGCTTTAACAAGAGAATGACCAGTTTTCCACATTAAAGGTTTTCCACCAGCTTTGGCAATCTCATTAAATAAAACATTACTTGCTTTGACATCTGCAATAATAGTTGCACCTTTTTTTGATTTTAAGATTTCACGAGCATAGAAAACCATCAATTGATCTCCCCATAAAATTTCACCTTTATTATCCATAACTCCAATTCGATCTCCATCTCCGTCAAAAGCAATTCCAAGATCACATTCTTGTTCAATAACAACTTTTTTTAAGTCTTCTAGGTTTTTTGGAACAGTTGGGTCAGGGTGATGATTTGGAAAAGTACCATCAATTTCGCTATAAAGCATAATATGCTCGGCAGCTATTCTTTCAGTAAGTCTAATCATTATGTCACCTGCGGCACCGTTTCCGTTGTCCCAGACAATTCTTAGTTCTTTTTTAGAAGAGAAGTTATCAATCTCATCAAGTAAATTACTGTCGCTTTCTGCCAAAACACAGTCAGCAAGAATTCTATCAGCATAATCTTCACGAATATCTTGAGTATCAAATTTTCCTTCACCTATAACAAAATCACCATCTTTAGCAATTTTTGCTAAATTTAAAATATCTTCACCATAAAATGGACGTTCTTTCAGCATAATTTTAAAGCCGTTATGATCTTTTGGATTATGAGATCCTGTAACCATAATTCCAGCGTCTTGTTCCAAATGGTAAACAGAAAAGTAAAGCATTGGAGTTGGTCCAACTCCAACATCAGTCACTTCTAATCCAGACTCAAGCAATGCTTTTATTAACTTTTCTTTCAAAGCTGGAGAACTTAAACGTCCATCGCAAGCTACAGAAATTTTCTTTTTACCATTTTTATTAAGAAAAGAAGCAAAAGATTTTCCAACAAAAAAAGCATCTAAGTCATTTAATGTTTGTCCGTAAATTCCACGGATATCGTAAGCACGAATAATTGAAGGATGAAAAATGTGATTCATATTATTTTAAGTAATTTTTCCATTGATTGGTGAAGAAGGGGAAGCAAATTTCTTTTTTTCCATTCTGCCAGCTAGATAAGCGGCACGACCAGCTTCAATTGCAAGTTTCATGGCGTGAGCCATCAAAATAGGATTTTTTGCTTTGGCGATTGCAGTGTTCATTAAAACGCCATCGCAACCAATTTCCATTGCAAGAGCAGCATCTGATGGTACTCCAACTCCAGCATCTACTAAAACAGGAACTTTTGATTGTTCGACAATAAATTCAATATTTAATCTATTTTGAATTCCAAGACCTGAACCAATTGGAGCTGCAAGAGG
>VHBV01000059.1 GCA_016882165.1 Candidatus Pelagibacterales bacterium | reverse complement strand
TCGGTATTTCCTTCAAAATACATCGGAGCGATTAGTTGCTTTGTTTTATTTGAATAAGCCGAAATAACCGTGATTCTTTTGTTTTTTCTGTTACCGCTTTTATTGTCGTAAAGCCTTTTTCCTCTTATACTATTTTAACTTGAAAACACCCACTTACTTACAAATTCCCAAAACAACTTCCTCGGTTAGATTTTTAACAAACTCACAAACATCATCTTCAAGATTTTTTAATGTTTCAAAGACTTTATTTTTGATTGTATTGTCTTTGATAAATTTCCATAATCTCTCAACAGGATTGAGTTCTGGGCAATAAGGCGGTAGAAGTTCTATTTGAATATTTTTTGGAACAATTAAATCCTTTGATTTATGCCAACCAGCACCGTCCATAATTAGAATAAAATCCTCTTTTATTTCTTCAGCTAACTCTTCTAAAAAAACATTCATACAAGCTGTATCAACATTTGGCATTAGAAGAGTGAAACTTTTGCCACTAGCTGGATTTACGCTTGAATAAAGATAAAAATTCTTAAAACCTAATTTTACTTTTACAGGAGTTCTACTTCCTTTTATGAACCAGCCTAGACCAGTTCTTGTTTTAGTCCCAAACCTACTTTCATCAAAATAAAGAAGCGGTTTATTTGGATTTTTTGCCTTTATTGCGATTAGAGTTTTTTTTAAACTCTTCAAGTTTTTCCTTGTCTTGTTTGTAGTGAACTGATCTTGCGGTGATGTGAGCAAAATTCATCTTTTGAACATTTTTCCAAATCCCCACCAAACTGATTTCTATATTAAAATTCTTCCTGATCATAGACTTTAACTTTTTCATTGTAACATTTGGATCACTTTCAATCCAGTTCCTGATTTGCTCTTTCTGAGCCATATCAAGCTTTGGTTTTTTGGGATTCTTTACCTTACTTTCTAATCCTTCAATTCCTGATTCTTCAAATGTTCTAATCCAAAATTTTAATGTAGTATTGGCAACATTAAAAACTTCTGAAACTTTATTTATTGTGGAATGAGAAACTGCAGATATTGCCTGTAGTTTTACTGCAGCTTTACTAAATGGTATAGTTTTTAGGACTCTTGCTGCTTCTGCAATTGTGTGTCCATGTGTTTGTCTTATTGTTTTCATTTTTAGAACTAAATTGAGTTAATGGTTTAAATCAATTTAGTTTTAAACTATAGATTATGTGTTTTCAAGTTAAAATGGTATAATACAATTTTAGGTGGCTCTCAAGCATTAACAGCAGGAAACCTTTTGATTTCCTATGCATCTTCTGATACTAGAATATCTTTGATACACTATAACCAAGATGTTGACTACACTGTTTCTGGCTATACCCAACCAAAACCTTTAATTCATATATTTTCTCTAAATAAATATGTTGCAAAAAAATATTGGCAAAATGGCACTTTTTATTCTGCCTTATTAGGTAGAGATTTAACAAGGACTGACCCTTTAACATCTTTTGCAGGATCTGCATTTGGAGGGACAAGTTTCTGGGGATATTTTGATGGCGATTTGGCAGAAATTATAATTTTCTCACGAGCACTTACAGATGAAGAAAGAAAAGCTATAGAACAATATCTAAGCAAAAAATAAAAATTACTATTAGTCAATAATAGTTATACCAAATAAACTATTTGTTGATCGCAGTAACGAAGTATTTTTGAGATAAAAATTGTAAAAAACGAAAGCCGTATGTTCATACGGATTGGGGCTTTTTGCAGTTTTTAGCCAAAAAGACGAAGTTAATGCGATTAATAAATTCAAAATCAAGAAATAGTTTATTTGGTATAGTATGAAGTTTTCAGCACTTGGCTAAATCTTGCAAAAATACCATCAAGATTTTTTGTCATCATCTGAATCATTTCTAAAGATAAAGGAATTTCATTTCCGCCTTCTGGTTTGATAGAGCTTCTCTTTGCTGCAGATTGTAAAACTTGCGCTGAAAATTCTTTAATATTTTTTAGCTGATTTTCTTGTTTATTTTTCTTAAAGCTTGCTTCAATTAAAATATATTTCTTTTGTAAATCTGGACATTGCAAAACTTTCTGGGCATTCCAAGAAGTTTCCGCGCATTTCCATGTTTCTCTTTGATATTCTTGCATTGGCAATAAATTATCTTTCACAAAATTAATTATTTTTTGTTTATCAGAATTATTTTTAGCACCAATTTCATTCCAAAAAGCATCATACTCTTCTTTTGTGACATTTCCTGTTTTTGCATATAATCCAGCAACAGCCTTACCCACAGAATCGTAGTTTAGTTCTTGCGCAAAAGATATTTTAGAAAAAGAAATAAAAAATAATAAAACGAAGCTGAATAATTTGATTTTCATAAAAAAATTTAAGTTATTGTGGATCAATATCAATTTTTACTCTGATATTTGTTGGAATTTCAAGATTTTTCATCACATCTAGAATCAATTTTTGCAAATTGATTTTTTTAGAAGTTTTAACAAAAACTCGATAATTATAGCGATTTTTAAGCTTCAAGATTGGCATTTGTGCTGGACCCAAAAGCTCTATATTTTCATCAAATGGGAACACTGATATTAATTTTTTAGCAAAACTTAAGGCATTTTTTTCTTCAAAAGCACTAATTACAAAAGATGCCATTTTAGAAAAAGGTGGCATATTAAGATTTCTACGATTTGAGATTTCAAAATTGTAAAAACCTGCTTTATCTTGCTTAATAATTTTCTCAAAAATTAAGTTTTGCGGATTATAAGTTTGTATAAAAACACTACCTTGCTCTTTTCTTCTTCCAGCCCTTCCAATAACTTGTTTTAGAAGCTGATAAGATCTTTCCATCGATTTTAAATCGGAAGCATAAAACCCGCTGTCAGCATCAACCACTCCAACCAAAGTAAGTCCTGCAAAATCATAACCTTTCGCAATTAGTTGCGTACCAATTATTATATCAATTTCATGATTGGAAATCTTACTAACTAATTCTTCTGCTTCATCAAAATTTGTTACTGAATCGCTTGTAACCAAAGCAATTCTTGCTTGTGGCAAGAAACTTTCTACTTCTTCTTTGATTTTTTCAACTCCAACACCAATATCAATTAAACTATCTTCACTACCACAAAATTTACAATTACCAGAAAATTTGTGACTTTCTCCACAATAATGACAAGACATCTTGTTGCTTTTCTTGTGTGCAACCATATAAGAACTGCAATTTGGACAATTAACTTTCTGTCCACAGTTTTTACATAATGTTACCGGCGCATAGCCTCGGCGGTTTAAAAAAAGCAGAGTTTGTTGATTTTTTTCAAAATTCTCAATCACTCTCTTTCTTAATTCAGAGGCAATAAAATTATTTTTCGGTAATTTTTCACGACATAAATCAATAATCTTTATCTCACTTTTTTGCTCATTAAAATTATTATCTAAAATACAGTGACGATATTTCTCATTTTGAGCATTCACATAACTTTCAATCGCCGGAGTTGCTGATGACAAAATTACTGAAAAGTTCTCAATTTTTGCTTTTAGAATTGCCATATCACGGGCATGGAAATTAAAAATTTCTTCCTGCTTAAAAGATGAATCATGCTCTTCATCAAGCACTATCAATTTAAGATTTTTAAATGGTAAGAGAAGAGCCGATCTTGCTCCAATCAGAACTTTGATTGATCCAGAAATAACTCCATAAAAAATCTCTCTTTTTTCTTTTCTAGAAATTTTTGAATGCCATAATGCAGGCTTAAAACCAAACTGTTCTTCAAATCTTTTCAACAATTGACTGGTTAGTGCAATTTCAGGAAGTAGAATTAGAATTTGATTTGCCACCTCTCTTTCATCCCAACCCCCCTCTTTGTGATACCGAACCTCTTTGTGATACTGAACCTCTTTGTGATACCGAACCTCTTTGTCATCCTGAGCTCCCTCTTTGTCATCCTGAGCTCCCTCTTTGTCATCCTGAGCGTCAGCGAAGGATCTCAGGTCACGCGCTTCAACATTAAGAGATTCTTCGCTACGCTCAGAATGACAAGAAGTAGACTCACAATGACAAGAAGTTACAGAATGAAGAGAAAAAGAGTCAAAATTACAATAACCCCTAAGAATTCCAGCAATCACTGCAAAATATACTTCGGTTTTTCCAGAGCCCGTAACACCATCAAGTAAATTTACAGCATGCTGATTTTTTTGAACTTCTTGTAAAATCTCATCGGCAATTTTTTGTTGCTTTTCCGACAATGTTTTTAAAGCAAATTTCTGGACATCAATTTCTTGAACTTTAGCTTTAAAATTTGGTTTTTTAATCTTATCTGAATTTAAAATTCCAATAAAAGCTTTTAATACAAGACCATTTGGAGCAAGATTATAAGATGATATGCGATTAATAAATTCTATTAGTTTATCATCAAACTTAACTTGCTGATTTTTTGCTAAAACTTCTTTTATTTTTTTTGGATCAATTGCATCTAATTTAACATCAATTTCAACAACCAATCCCCATAATTCTTTTTTACGAAAAGGAACTTTCAGCAAATCTCCCACAGCAATATCGGCAGCAATTTCATCATTAACTTTATATGTAAAAGGTTTGTCAAATGGCAAAGGCAAAAGCACATTGACAAAAAAATTGCTCATTATTTTTGCTCTCTGGTTTTGTTGATTAAATAGATTTAATGAATAAACTAATGATTATTCTTAATAATTCTTCCTTAAACTTAATTTTAAATCAAATATGAAATTTTTTATTGATTCAGCTGAAATTGCAGAAATTAAAGAAATTGCTGCTTATGGACTTTTAGATGGAGTTACAACAAATCCAAGTTTAATTGCAAAATCGGGCAGAGATTTTAAAGAAGTTATTGCTGAGATTTGCACTGTTGTATCAGGTCCAGTAAGTGCAGAAGTGGCTGCTATTGATTACGAAAATATGATTCGTGAAGGTGAAATTTTAGCAAAGATCGCTAAAAATGTTTGCATCAAATTACCAATGACTTTAGATGGATTAAAAGCCTGCAAATATTTTTCAAATAAAGGAATTCAAACCAATGTAACTTTGTGTTTTTCAGCAGCTCAAGCAATTTTAGCTGCAAAAGCTGGGGCAACTTTCGTATCTCCTTTCGTTGGCAGACTTGATGATGTTGGACAAGATGGACTTTCACTAATTGAAGAAATTTGTACCATTTTCGCCAATTACTCTGAATTTAAAACCGAAGTTTTAGTTGCCTCAATTAGAAACCCAATTCACATCACCCAATCAGCAAAAATGGGCGCTCATGTTGCAACAATTCCTGGAAAAGTTTTAAAACAGTTAATTTCACATCCATTAACTGATAAAGGTTTAGAAACTTTTGTGAAAGATTGGGCTTCAACTGGTCAGAAAATTTAAGCTATTAATATCTGCCGAGAAAAACGGACATGATGAATAAAAAAGTAAAAAAATGGAAAATTTTGGGATATAAAACCAATCTTGAATGGTATGATATCAAAACAAAGTTTAAGCAATTGCTGCGTAAAATTACTTATAGCTGGGCTTTCCAAAAACTTATATGCTTAATAATTAGCAGCTATATGAGATTGATTTACTACAGCAGCAAAAAAGTTTTTATTCATCATGAAAAAATTTTTGCAGCGGCAAAAAATAAAACTCCTCTGATTTTAGTTTTTTGGCATAACCGTTTGATGATGATTCCATTTATTACAGAACAACCAAAAAAAACTTACAAAGACTATAACTTTATGACTTTAGCTTCTCGCCATGGCGATGGACAGTTTGTAGGAAAAGTTATGGAAAATTTTGGTCTAATTTCAATTTTAGGTTCTTCTAAAGACGGAAGAAAGTCATCTAGAGGAATTGATCTTGCAAGTTTTAGAAGAATATTTGATGGTCTAAAAAAGGGCTATTCACTTGGAATTACACCAGATGGACCACGTGGACCTAATCAAAAAATAAATGGTGAAATTGTAAACATTGCTCGCATTTCGGGTGCAAAAATTCTGGCACTATCTTACTCTGCCTCACGCTACAAAACTCTTAATACTTGGGATAAATTTTATATCCCACTTCCATTCTCCAAGCTATGCTTTTACTTTGATGAAATTGAAATCTCGGTTTCCAAAAACTGCGACGAGAAAACTATGGAAGATATTAAGCTGCAAGTAGAAGACAGAATTAATTTTTGTCAGGAAAAATCTCAAGAAATGACTTTTGAATGTCAAATTTTTTAAAACATTAATAAAAAATAGAACTTCTATTCAACGAAGCTCAATTTTATAGAAGCACTAGCTTGAGCAGCTATGCCTTCACTTCTGCCCAAAAAGCCCAATTTCTCAGTTGTTGTTGCTTTAACATTCACTCTTGATTCAGAGATATTAAGAACTTCAGCTAAAGACTTTCTCATTTGATCCTTATATTTAGAAATCCTTGGTTTCTCACAAATTATTGTCAAATCTATATTTAGAATTTTAGCACCTTTGCGCACCAAACGATGATTAACAATTTTCAGCATTTCTTTAGAATCACAATCTTTCCATTTTAAATCACTTGGAGGAAAATGCTCACCAATATCACCCTCGCCAACAGCTCCAAGAAGGGCATCCATTAATGCATGAATTGCAACATCTCCATCTGAATGAGCAATAATTTTTTTATCAGATTCAACACTAACTCCACAAATTTTTATAAAGTTATCTTCGTCTTGAGCAATTTTTCTAAACGCATGAACATCATAACCATTTCCAACTCTGACTTCTTCTTTAACATTTTGTACCAAAAAAGTTATTAGTCTTTTTGCTCTTTCATAATCTTCTGCAGTAGTAATTTTAAAATTGTTTTGCGAGCCAGGAACAATAGCAACAGGAATTCCAGCATATTCATTTAAAGAAGCATCATCAGTAAAATTTAAATCTTTAAATGCTGTATGAGAATTTAAAATATCTTCATATAAGAATCCTTGCGGTGTTTGGGCTCGCCACAAATTATCTCGTTCTAAAGTCCATTCAATTTTACCATCAGAATATTTCTTCAAAGTATCTTCAACTGCAACTGCTGGAATTACAGCGGGATGAGTTTCTAACTTTTCTAGAATTCCATTAATTATCTGCTTTGAAACAAAAGGACGAACTCCATCATGAATTAAAACTTTTTCAGGATTGTAATCTTTCAAAGCTTCTAAACCGAAACGAATTGAAGCTTGACGAGTATCTCCACCGAAAACTGGATTAAGCAAATCTAAACCAATTACAGCCTCTTCATAAAACGACATATCATCTGGATGAATAACACACATCACATCATTGATTTGAGGATGGTTTAAAAACGCCATAATTGTATGACGCAGCATTGGAACACCCGCTAAAGGCAAATATTGTTTAGGAATTCCATCTCCTTGATTAAAACGATTTCCACGACCACATGCCGTAATTAAAGCTACTATTTTAGGCATAAATAATTTTAGAATTTGTTGTTATGTGGTCGTATTTTTATTTTTTGTGCTTCGCAACGAAGGGCACATACCGTAATTAAAGCTACTATTTTAGGCATAAATAATTTTAGAATTTGTTGTTATGTGGTCGTATTTTTATTTTTTGTGCTTCGCAACGAAGGGCACATGCCGTAATTAAAGCTACTATTTTAGGCATAAATAATTTTAGAATTTGTTGTTATGTGGTCGTATTTTTATTTTTTGTGCTTCGCAACGAAGGGCACATGCCGTAATTAAAGCTACTATTTTAAGCATTTTTATTGGA
>VHBV01000058.1 GCA_016882165.1 Candidatus Pelagibacterales bacterium | reverse complement strand
CAATAGCCCTTATAATGGTTATAGTTGTTGATATTATGGGACATAATGCAATGGGTGCAACCCGATGGTTTAGACTTGGACCGCTGACAATTCAGCCTTCTGAAATAATGAAAGTATGCACAGTTTTTGCCTTGGCAAAATATTTTCACAGTATAGAAGCAGAAGATATAGGTAAAATTAGATTTATTATTGTGCCACTTCTATTGATTGCAATTCCGGTATTTTTCATATTTTATCAACCAGATCTTGGAACCGCTTCAATTCTTGGCGCAGTTGGCGTTTCTGTTTTATTTTTAGCTGGTGTAAAAACTTGGAAGTTTATGTTGGTTGGACTTGCTGGTTTAGTTGCAATTCCATTTTTATGGATTTTTGTTCTATATGATTATCAAAAACAAAGAGTACTTACTTTCCTTGATCCAAATAATGATCCTCTGGGCAGTGGCTATAACATTATTCAATCTAAAATTGCAATTGGCTCTGGCGGATTTTTTGGCAAAGGTTTACTGAATGGAACTCAAGGACAACTTAATTTCTTACCAGAAAAACAAACAGACTTCATTTTTACGATGCTTTGCGAAGAATTAGGATTTCTTGGTAGTATGTTCACTATTGCACTTTACTCGGTTATTATAGGGATCGGAATTTCAATTGCCATGAATACCAAACATCAATTTGGTAGACTTCTAACTATGGGAGTTATGAATATTTTTTTCGTTCATATGTTCATCAATATGGGAATGGTAACTGGTCTAATTCCTGTTGTTGGAGCTCCGCTACCTTTAATTTCTTACGGTGGAACAATTACTGCGTCAATGTTAATTGGATTTGGATTAGTTTTAAATATGGATTTAAATAAAAATCACGATTTCAGACATTAGAATTATTGCCTTTATTTTATTGAAGAAATACAAGTGATTTGGCCCAGCTAAATTAGCTTGTTATATCTTCAACTTCCTCTTGTTCATCATTTTCTTCTAACATTCTTAAATCTACTGATTTTTTACTTTCAATGCCCAAATCAGAAATATTTTTTATTGAAGAATAAACACCTCGATTCAAATTTTTCACAACCTTGCTGTGAGCAACAGCAGCTTTATTTAAGAAACGACCAACTTCTTTTGATTCTTTAAAAATTAAAGCCATGTTATCAAGCAATTTGCGTACAGCAATTTTTAAATTATCAATATTTTTATCTTGTTTAATCCTATCAATAACAAAGCGAGCTTGCGATACAAAATTAATCAAACCAATTGGTGTTGCAATAATAACTCCTCTTTCCAAAGCTTTTTGCTCAAAAGTTGGATCAACTTGACGAACTGTTTCAAGCATTGACTCACTTTGCAAAAACATCACAATCAAAATTTTATAATCAGACTGATTTTTATTATGCATTTCTTCAAATAAAAATTTTGTATAATCTTTTTTACATAAGTTCTCTAAGTGCCTTCTAAAACTATCTTTTATTTTTGATAAAATTATTTTTTCTTCATTTTCATCACCATTTTGACGAGCAATTTCCAGCTCTAAAAAATGCGGTGAAGATTTACTATCAATAATCACAATTTGATCGTTTGGAAAAAATAGAAGTGCATCTGGTCTTTTTCCTTCAAGACTTTGATTTTCAGACATTCCAGAAAAGTGTGATTGCAATATATAATCACCATAAGAATTAAAATTTTCTTTTTCTTTCAGACCAGAGTTTTTCAAAATATTTTCTAAAGTAATTTCAGCAAACCTGCCTGAAGATTTTGGATTTAACAACGCATTTTTAATCAAAGAACTTTCTTCTCCTGACTTTTTAACTTCATCGTTTAAAGCCAAAACTTTTGCACTGACATTTTCAAAATTTTTGAAGAGATCTTCAGTAACTTTTTTAATGTTTTCTTGTTGAAAAATGCTAAACTGATTTTGTTGTTCGTTATTCTTTTTTACCAACTCTTCTGATAACTGTAAAAGCATTATTTCCTTGCTTTTATGCCATTGTTCTTGCTCGTTTTTTAAATTTGCAAAAGATTGTTTTAACAGCTCATTTTGTTTTTCAAATTCTAAAATTTTTTGACGCAAAATTTCACTTTCTTCCAAAATTTTATTTTTTTCCTCACGCAAAAAATTTATTTCATTTTGAGAATGTTCGTACTTGCCTTTGAAAAAGCTAAGTTGACGGTTTTCAGAAATTAAATTCTGAGATTCTTGATTTTGCTCTTGTAAACGTGAAGTTAAGTTCTTAAGTCTTTCTTCATAAATTAAATTTTGTGCCCGCAAGTTTTGCGAATTTTTATTTAATTTATAATAAAAAAAGATTGTAGTTGAAGCTAGAACTAGAGTTATTAAAACTATTGTCATTATCTTATAATTTTTAATATATTTTTTGAGTTTCTTTTCTGTCATCCTGAGCTTTAGCAAAGTATCTCTTAAGTTTAAACTTCTAAAATAAACACATGAGATCCTTGGCTAAAGCTCAGGATGACAGAACCATAAAAACAGAATTTTATTTCGTAAAACTTAACAAATTTAAACCATGACTGAACAACAAATTCAACCACAAGTTCTTTGCGCTTTGCCATTAAGAGATGTGGTGATTTTTCCTAATATGACCACAACAATTTTAGTTGGAAGAGAAAAATCAGTTAACGGAATAGAAGAAACAAAACGTTTAAATGTTCCAATTTTTGCAGTTTTACAGACCAATCCAGATAGTGATGAATTTAATGAAACCAATATCCATAAAGTTGGGGTAATTTGCAAAATTGTTGAATCAATCAGAACAGTTGATGGAACTCTAAAAGTCATAATTCAAGGGCTTCTAAGAGCTGAAATTAAAAGCTTATCTTCGAATGGAAATTATTTCACTTGCGAAGTTGCAATTTTGTCTGATGCAAAATTTGTACCTGATTCAGAAGAAAAAGACAAAAAATCAACCAAAGAAATTTTAAGTTTAGTAAAAGGTTGTGTAGAAAATTTTAGCAAATATGCAACATACAACAAAAGAATTACTTCTGAGGTTTTAGCAGCTTTAGTGAGGTTAAAATCACCTCATGAAATTGCTTACATGATTACAATTAATCTAAATAGCACACCAACAAAAAAACAAAAAGTTTTAGAAGAAACTAACCTAGCAAAAAAACTTTATAAAGTTTTAGAATTACTAAAAATTGAATTGGAAATTTCTCAATCAGAAGCCAGAATTAACAAATCAATTCAAGATAAAGTTGCCAAAGCCAACAAAGAATTTTACCTGAATGAACAGTTAAAAAATATCAAAAAAGAACTTGGTCAAGACGAAGAAACTGAATTCAAAGAACTATCAAACAAAATTGCCAAATTAAAATTACCAAAAGAAGTTTCTGAAAAATGCAAAACAGAATTGGCAAAATTAGAAAAAATGAATCCTTTTTCATCTGAATCTGGAGTTGTGAGAAACTATCTAGATTGGATTATTTCACTACCTTGGAGTACAAAAAGCAAACCAAGCAACGATCTTAACAAAGCTCACGATATCCTTGATAAAAACCATTTCGCTTTAGACAAAGTTAAGGACAGAATTTTAGAATTCATTGCAGTTCAAATTAAAACAAAAGCTCTGAGAGGACCAATTTTATGTTTAGTTGGATCACCCGGGGTTGGTAAAACTTCTTTAGCAAAATCAATTGCTGACTCACTAAATCGTAAATATGTTAAAGTTTCTTTAGGTGGAGTACGTGACGAATCTGAGATTCGTGGTCACAGAAGAACTTATATTGGTTCAATGCCAGGCAGAATAATTCAATCAATGCGTAAAGCAGGAACAGTAAATCCTCTAATGCTGCTTGATGAAATTGACAAAATGTCTCATGATTTTCGTGGCGATCCTTCAGCTGCACTTCTGGAAGTTTTAGATCCAGAACAAAATAACAACTTCTCTGACCACTATTTAGAAGTTGATTACGATTTGTCACAAGTGATGTTTGTCGCAACTGCAAACAGCTTAAGCTCAATTCCTGTACCACTTCGTGATCGAATGGAAATTATTAAACTTTCTGGTTATACTGAAAATGAAAAACTGCAAATTGTAAAAAAACATTTGGTTCACAGACAATGCAAAGAAAATGGACTAACTGGCAAAGAATTTTCAATTTCAGATGAAGCAATTCTTGTTTTGATTAGAGAATATACTTTTGAAGCTGGTGTTAGAAATTTAAATCGTGAAATTGCAAATTTAGCACGTAAAGCAGTTAAAGAAATTATCACGAAGAAAACCAAAGCATTACATATTACAAAAGAAAACATTGCTCAATATGCAGGAGTGGCAAAACATCATTTCGGAATTGCCAAAGAAAAAGATTTGGTTGGAGTTACAACTGGACTTGCTTACACTGATTTTGGTGGCGACTTACTTGATATTGAAGTATTAAAATTTGAAGGACATGGCAAAACTCAAATTACTGGAAAATTAGGCGATGTAATGAAAGAGTCAGCGAAAGCTGCACTTAGTTATTCCAGATCAATAGCTCAAAATTATAAAATTGATGCTAAGAAATTTTCTAAATATGATTTTCATATTCACGTTCCTGAAGGAGCGACTCCTAAAGATGGACCTTCTGCCGGTGTTGCACTTTGCGTTTCGTTGATCTCTTCAATAAGTGGAATTCCCGTTAAAAAAGATATAGCAATGACTGGAGAAATTACTTTAACTGGAAAAGTTCTTGAAATTGGTGGTTTAAAGGAAAAACTTTTAGCAGCTCTTCGCGGCGGAATTAAAACAGTTCTAATTCCTGAAAGTAATCGCAAAAACCTAAGCGATATGCCAAAAGAAGTTTTGGATAAACTTACCATTAAGCCAATTAAAACGATTGATGAAGCATTAAACGAAGCGCTGGTTTTGCCAAAAAAGCCAGCAAAAAAGAAAAAGTAGTTTATGCAAAAACAAATTTATATCATTGCTGGAGCTAATGGTGCTGGCAAAAGTTCTCTTGCTAGAGTTACACTTTTGCCAGATTTTTTAAAAAGTAACGAATTTGTTAACGCTGATGAAATTGCTAAAATTTTATCGCCTCAAAATCCTGAAAAATCAGCGATAAAAGCTGGAAGATTAATGTTACAAAGAATGAATTTTCTTTTAGATGAAGAAGTTAATTTTGCTTTTGAAACCACACTTTCAGCGAAGATTTATCTGAACTTTATCAGAAAATCACAGAAACTCGGATATAAAGTAAATTTAATTTTTTTGATATTACACAGCTCTAAGCTTGCAAAAATAAGAGTAGAGAATAGAGTTAGCAAAGGTGGTCATAATATTGAACCAAAAACAATTGAACGCAGATTTCAAAGAGGTCTTGAAAATTTACAAGATTACTTAAAAATTGTTGATACTGCTTCAATCTATGAATCAAGCGGACCCGAACTTGTTGAAGTTGCTAAGAAAAGTAACAATAAAATTATAATTTCTAACAAAGATCTTTGGAAAAAACTTTATGGGTAATACAGAAATTCTCAAAAGAACCGAGGCAGGAGTTAGAGAAGGAAATAAAATGCTAATTCGCGAGTTAGTATCTGACGCCGAAGAAAAAGGAATTTTCCCAGCCTGGGCAATTGACGGCAAAGTTAGAAAACTAAAACTTATAAACCAAATTTTGTTAAAAAAATTTGAGAAAGAATTAAAAAAATTTAGTTTTAAAAAAGCTGATTTTTGTTTCTTGGAAGAAGATTTAAAACAAACTAAAAATAACTCAAAAAATAAAATGGTTATTTTAGTTCACAAAGAATCAGCAACGGTCAGACAATATAAAAACTCACATTGGATTGCCGACTTTCGACACGATTTAGAAAATAAAATTTTTACAAATTAAATTCACATGCAAGACAATAAAAACATTACTTTAGCTGCAGTTCTTTCTGTTATAATTTTAGTTTGCTGGACTTGGTTTTACGAAAAACCAAAAGCTGAAAAAAGATTAATTGAACAAAAATTATACGAAGAAACTCAAAAAGCAGAAAAACAAAAAAATGTTACTCAAGCTGTTCAAATAAGTGATTCTAAAAATCCAAACACAACTTCTGCTTCTACAGAAATAAAAAATAATAATGTTGAAAAAATTACACCAACCACAAAAAACCGTGATGATATTCTATCAGAAACATCATCTAAAAGAATTCAAATTAGCAGTGAAAGCTTACATGGCTCAATTTCACTTGAAGGAGCACGCTTTGATGACTTAACATTAGCAAAATATTTTGTAACTTCCGAAAAAAAAGAAGAAGTTAAACTTTTCTCACCATCTCAAAGCAAAGAAAGATATTTCGCAGATTTTGGCTGGTTAAGCTCAGATTCAACTATTGACTTGCCAAAACCAAATACTTTATGGAAAAGCAATTCTGATAAACTAACTCCTCAAAACCCAATATCGCTGTCTTGGACAAATAAAGATAATATTGAATTTATAATCAAAATTAGTCTTGATGAAAATTACATGTTCAGTGTTACTCAAACAGTCAAAAATAATTCTAATAAAGACATTTCTTTAGCAACATACGGCAGAGTTAACCGCTCTAAAGGTTTTGAAAAAGGAACTTATATTCTTCATGAAGGTGCTATTGGTGTTTTCAACGACATTTTGCAAGAAGTAACTTATGAAGATTTAATTGAAGAAAAAAACAAAGATTTCACAGCTGAAAATGGTGGCTGGCTTGGAATTACCGATAAATATTGGTTAAGCTCATTAATTCCTGATAAAAATATCTCTTATAAAGCAAACTTTAACAGCAGCTATCAAAACAAAACTCAATTTTTTAATGTTGAATTCATAGGACAAGAATTTGCAGTAAATAAAAATTCTGAACTTAGCTTTGAAAACCACATGTTTGCAGGAGCAAAAAAAATTAAACTTTTAGATCAATATTCTAAAGATTTTGATATAAAACTTTTTGACCGCGCAGTTGATTTTGGATGGTTTTATTTCCTAACTAAGCCTTTCCTCTTCATAATTGATTTCTTATATAAATTCTTAGGTAACTTTGGTTTAGCAATTTTAGCAATGACTGTATTAATTAAACTAGCATTGTTTCCAATGGCTAATAAATCTTATACCGCAATTGCAAAAGTTAAAAAGTTACAACCAAAAATTGATGAGATAAAAAAGAAGTTCAAAGAAGACCGAGTTGCTTTTAACCGCGAAATGATGGAACTTTATAAAAAAGAAAAAGTAAATCCTGCGGCTGGTTGCCTACCAATTCTTATTCAAATTCCAATTTTCTTTTCGCTATATAAAGTTCTTTATGTAACTCTTGATATGCGACAAGCGCCATTTTATGGCTGGATTCAAGACTTGTCAGCACCAGATCCAACTTCAATTTTCAACCTATTTGGTTTACTGCCTTTTGAAACAAGCACTATGTTTACAATTGGTATTTGGCCAATTTTGATGGGTATTACAATGATTATCCAACAAAAACTAAGCCCAGTTACTTCTGATCCAACTCAGGCAAAAATTATGAAATTTATGCCTTATGTTTTAACTTTTGTTTTAGCAGCTTTCCCTGCAGGATTAGTTATTTACTGGACTTGGAGTAACGTTTTGTCCATTTTACAACAATGGTTTATTAACAGAAGATTAAAGTAAAAATTAAAAGCCCTCTTTGAAAAAGAGGGTGGATCAAATTGCGAAAGCAATTTGAGACGGGTGATTTTAAATGTTAAACGAATTTGCGTTAAAATTTAAAATCCACCGTCACGCCTTGTCAGCGTGCCACCTACCTTTCCAGCAAAGGAGGCAAAAAAACCAAAAACACGGAAGAGTGGCCGAGGTTTAAGCGGCAGAGCTTGAAGTCAAACAATTCTTAGTTTGACGAAATGGCTGCAAAAACATGCTAAATGCATGTTTTTAGCGA
>VHBV01000057.1 GCA_016882165.1 Candidatus Pelagibacterales bacterium | reverse complement strand
ATATTCTCCCGACTTCAATCCAATTGAGCAAAAATGGGGCCATGTAAAAAATACAGTTAAGAAAATTAGAAACAAATTTGAGGATTTTAATGAATGTTTAGATATGGCTTTAATGGGAGTATAGATTTATGTTTTGGTATATTCTTAGAAAAATTTTAACTAGTTATTAAATATAAAAATTATAGCAATTATACTAAAACAAGATTTATCCTGAGCAAAACGAAGGATATTATGGGTTTTTTTATAGATTAATTGTTTCTTTTAAGATCATTCTCTTATCTAAGCATCGCATTACTTTTTAAAGTTGTATAAGTTTAAAGTTATTGTAAAATTTAATCATAATTCTCTGAGTTTAAAAGAACAAAATTTTATAAATAGTTTAATCAATTATACTCCACTTAGTTTTTAAATATTTTTCAATATCACTTGTTTCTTTAGAATCTAAAGATCTGTTGAAAAATATGGCCTCACCAAGTAATCCATCAAAAGCAATACCAATACTCAAATCTGCTGAAGTTGTAACATCTAGTACACCAATGCAGGATGAGCATGTAGCAACAATATTACTATTAAAAGCTATAGTTTGAGTTGCGTTACCAGTATTGGATTTTTTGAAAGTCATCAACATGGGTTGGTATAGATATTTTGAAGTTGATCCAACTGAATATTGTACTCTGGAAGCTCCTCCTCCAAAATCAAAATAGGTTACATAGTTGTAAAAAGGATGGATATTGAATCTACCGGAACCATTTGAAGGTGCCCAAAACTAAATATATGAGGTAAAGTATAATTGCCGCCCTTTAAAATAAGAAATATGGTAACTTGATCATGACCTGAGAAATCATTGACAAAAGTGTTGGTTCTATTCAGAAACTTGGTGTGAGGAGAGGTCCAATAGAAGTTAATTGCTGGTAATCCATTAATACCATTTTCTTTATATTTTGGCTTATTATTAGTATTAGATTGTGTAAAAGCCTTTTTATAATTTAGTTGAGGATTTGTATCAATCTAACTTGAAATTGTAGAGTTATTTTGGGCTTCGCTTGCAGTAATCGCATTTTCTGCAGTTGCATCTAACCAAAGTGATAGATCTTTTATTGAAGAGACGGGAGAACTTTGAGTAAAAGTTCTTGCTGTTGAGAGTTTAAATTTGTAAACAAGATTATTTCCAGAGATAACTCCGGCAACCGCCAATTACTAGAATTGTAATTGAAAGTTCAATTAAAGAGAATGCTTTTTTAAATCTAATATGTTGCATTGAGTATTGATTTATTGAAATAAATAAAAAGTAAAAAAATTTAATATAAATTAATAAATTTGCATCAGATACAAAGTATTTTCTTAACTAGTTTAGTGATGTTTTTTTTCAGAATAAAAACTTAAAATTTTAATGAGTTTGCAGATGACTTTTTGTTAGAAAAATAGAAAGTCTTTTTATAAATTATTTTATTAAATTTAATATTGAAGTGAATAACTCTGCATTTAATAATTTCGATTTAACTAAGATTTATTTCTTATATATCCTTGAAGGATTGATTAAAACTACTATATTAAAAGATAACTCTAAATAATTTTTTACATAAATGAATAATTCTAAAAAAAATCTTTTCACCTGGTTGTCAATTTTTGCCATAGTCATTATAGTTTCTAATCTACTTGATGAAGGTGCATTGAATGGTAAGAAAGTTCCTTTCAGTGAATTTATGAATAAAGTAGATGCTGCTGAAGTTGTTCATGTTGATATTAAAGGAAGTGATCTTTATGGAACGCTAAAAGATGGTTCACAATTTTATACCTACTTACCAGAGTACCCGAATTTAGTTGAAAGACTACAAGAAAAAGGCGTGGATATTACTGCGTTACCTTTGGTTAGTAAATCTGAAAAAATAATCGGTGGAATTTTAAGCTTTCTTCCATTTGTTTTAATGATTGCTTTATGGATATTTTTTGCTAAAGGGATGTCTGCAAGTGGAAACCGTGCTATGGGGTTTGGCAAGTCAAGAGCAAAGCTTCTACAAGAGAATAAAGCCAAGATAACTTTTAACGATGTTGCCGGAATTGATGAGGCAAAGCAAGAGCTTAGTGAAATTGTTGATTTTTTGAAAGATGCCAAAAAATACACGGAAGTTGGTGCAAAGATTCCAAGAGGCTGTTTGTTGATTGGATCTCCAGGAACAGGAAAAACATTATTGGCTCGTGCAATTGCAGGAGAAGCTGGTGTTCCATTCTTTTCAATTTCTGGTTCTGACTTTGTCGAAATGTTTGTTGGTGTTGGTGCAAGTCGTGTTCGTGATATGTTTGAGCAAGCAAAGAAATCTGCTCCGTGCATTGTTTTTATTGATGAGATTGATGCGGTAGGGCGTCATAGAGGAAGTGGTGTTGGTGGTGGTAATGATGAAAGAGAGCAAACTTTAAACCAACTTTTGGTTGAAATGGACGGTTTTTCTGAAAATGAAGGTGTGGTAATTATAGCGGCAACTAATAGGCCGGACGTTTTAGATCGTGCTTTACTTCGTCCAGGAAGATTTGATCGTCAAGTTGTAGTGCCAAATCCGGATATTGTTGGAAGAGAGCAAATTCTTAATGTTCATATTAAAAAAATTGCTGCTGCTGCTGATGTTGATATTAAATCAATTGCTCGTGGAACTCCTGGTTTTGCTGGCGCAGACTTAGCAAATTTGATTAATGAAGGAGCTTTAATGGCCGCAAGACATAATCAAAAAATGGTAACCATGAAGGATTTGGAAGAAGCAAAAGATAAAATTATGATGGGGCCAGAAAGAAAAAGTATGATTATGCAAAGAGAAGAAAAAGAATTAACAGCTTATCATGAAGCAGGGCACGCAATTACTGCTATTAACTGCAAACATTCTGATCCAATTCATAAAGCTACAATTATTCCAAGAGGAAGAGCTTTGGGGCTTGTTATGCGTTTACCAGAAAAAGACAGATTCTCGGTCACTAGAGCTAAATTATATGATGATTTAGTTGTTGCAATGGGTGGACGTGCAGCTGAAGAGTTGATCTTTGGTTATGATTTAGTTACAACAGGAGCATCTTCTGATATCACGCAAGCAACAAACATGGCGCGTAGTATGATAACTCGATGGGGTTTAAATGATGCAATAGGTCCAGTTGATTATGGTCAAGATGAAAATTCTAAATATTATTCAGCTCAAAAAGATTTTTCAGAAGAAACAGCAAAGTTGATTGACGCTGAAACCAGAAAAATTGTTGATGGTGCATTGCAAAAAGCCAAAAATATTTTAATAGAAAAGAAAGATGATTTAGAAAAACTAGCAAAATCATTGCTTGAGTATGAAACCTTGAGCGGAGAGGAAATTAAAGAATTACTTGCTGGCAACGGTATCAGAAGATCAGCTGCTGAGAAAGGAATTTCTGGGGGTAGTTTTATTTCTAATATTGCTTAGGTTTTTATCAAATTTTAATTTAAATGATAAATATAAAAGTAATTTCCTATTAAAAAGATAATTTAAGAACATCACTTAATTTTTATGAAAAGAATATTCACCACAGTTCTTTTGATTTTGCTTTTCAATTGCTCATTTGCGATGGCACAAGGCGATAATATAGATCTGCAAAATCAGGCTATACAAAGCCAAAGGCAATTTGATCGCGCAATGGAACAAAAAGCCGAGTTGAGACAATTAGAAAAAGATCGTATAGAATTTGAATCACTGGAAAAGGAAGAAGTAGAAAAAGAGCTTAGTCAAAATGATGGAAAAGTTATTCAGAATTTAAGCCAAATACAATGTTTTAGAATTAGTCAAATTAGATTCTCTGCTAATAAAATCTTATCAAATCGCCAAGCAAAATCTTTAACAGAATCATATCTAGGAAAATGTTTAACAATTTCTCAAGTATCAGAAATTGGAAAGAAAGTTGGTGATTATTTGGTTAATAAAGGTTTTTTAACCTCAAGAGTTGAAATTCCTGCTCAAACTTTAGAGAGTGGAGTTTTACAGATTAATATTCATGAAACTTATTTAGAAAAGATAACCTTTAATGACGATGGTTTTTTTGATAAAAGTCAGAAAATTTTTGTTTTTGGATTTGATGATGAAAAAGAAATTCTAAATATAGAAAAAATAGATCGTGGAATTGATCAAATAAATAGGTTGGGATCGAATAATGCAGTGGCTAAAATTTTGCCAGGCAATATGGAAAACAGTTCGATTGTAGCCATAGAAAATAATCCACAAAAAAGAACTAGAGTTAATCTTTCTTACGACTCAAAAGGCAGCGATATTTCTGGAAGATATAAAAATACAATTGCATTAAGCCAAGATAATTTATTTCATATAAACGATAATTTTAATATTAGCAAAACTGGTAATAATTTTGATTCTCATCGCAAAACAAATCGTAGCGATAGTTTGAATAGTAATTTTTCGGTTCCTTTCGGTAGGCATATTTTAAGCTTGAATTATTCTAAAAGTTCCTATTTTTTTAGAAGCGGTAATGATAACTTTTCCAAATCAGATGGTCATACTTCAACAAGTTTTGCAGCTTTGAATAGCAATATTATCAAATCAAAAAGATTAAAAATTAACTCTAACTTTGATATTACCAGAAGATATAATCAAAACTTCTCGAATGATCAAAAAATAGATGCTAGTAGTAGAAAAGCTTCAATTGCTTCTTTTTCAATTGTTAATTCAGCTTTTTTTAACAATTCAAGCTTATACTTAAAACCAACTTACAGTAAATCGATTAATCTTTTGGATGCCAGAAAAGACCCAAAAACAATCGCTGCAAAAGATGCTCATGCTGAATTTGAAATGTTTAAGCTTCATGCAAATTATAGTCGCAAACTTACAATCCCATATTTAGAAAATTCGGTTTATAATTTAAGTTTTGATAGTCAATTATCTAAGCAAAAACTTTATGGAATTGATCAATTTTCAGTCGGCGGCTTTTATACGGTGCGTGGTTTAAGAAATGGTTCAATATCTAATGATTCTGGTTATAATATTAAAAACGAGATAACTTTTAATTTGCGCAAAGTCTCTGATTTATTAGTTAAAGAAGAATATCTTGGAAGTTTTGCAAATGTTGTTAATTACATTTCTATCACTCCTTTTTACGATTATGGTTTTGTCAAATCATCATATGGCAAAGATTCTGGAAGAGTTTCTAGTTCTGGATTTAGCGCTGGTTTTGATAACTCTAAGTTTACTACATCGCTTACTTGTGCTTGGGTTTTGTCAAAATCACAGTATTTGCTTGATAATCGAAAAGAAAATATGGCGATTTATTTTGATATTGGAACGCAGTTTGGATTTTTCTAAAATTATTTTTAGGTAAGTTAGTGCCAAATTAAAATTCTATAACCTTTAAATAGAGCTATATTAAAGAAAATAGTTTAGCTAACTTTAATTTATTATAAATCTTTAAATAAAAGTTGAATTTAAGCTAAATTAAGACTAAATTTATCGAAAATTTTTCACAAATAAAATCATTTAATTCTATGCAATTTGAAGTATCAAAACCAGTTTTGCTTAAAGCAATTTCCAGTGTTAATGGTGCAGTTGAGAAAAAGAATACTATTCCAGTTTTGCAAAACATTAAAATTGAAGTTTTGGATGATAAAGTTGCTATGGCTGCAACTGATATGGATATTGTTGTGACAACAAGTTTTGAAGCTGATATCAAGAATGGTGGATCAACAACAGTTCCAGCGCAAATGTTCTTTGACATTGTAAGAAAAATTCCTGACTCAGCAAAAATTATGATTTCTCAAGAAAGTCAAACAATTTTGCAAATTAAGTCAGGTAAATCTAAGTACAGCTTGCCTTGCATTGATGCTTCTGAATTCCCGAATCTTTCAGAAGGTGAGTTAGGAAAAGAGATTGAAGTTGATGCAGAAAAGCTCGCAAAAATGATTGATAAAACTCGTTTTGCTATTTCTAATGATGAAACGCGCTACTATTTGAACGGATTATTTTTGCAGTCAACCAAAAGAGAAGGTGGTTTTGAGTTAAGATGTGTTGCAACAGATGGTCACAGACTTGCTTTGTCTTACTTATCTTCAGAAAATTTAGACACAGAATTTGGCGTTATTTTACCCAAAAAATCAGTTGCTGAAATCAGAAGAATTATTGATGGTTCAAAGAAAATTAAAATTTCTGTTTCAAGAGTTAAAATTAAAATAATTTCTGAACAAGCCACTATAGTTTCTAAACTAATTGATGGTGAATTTCCAGATTACGATAAAGTTTTGCCTAAAAATAATAACCAAACTGCTTTAGTAAACAAAAAATCTTTTTTTGACTGTGTTGACAGAGTTTCAACAGTTGCAACTGACAAGCATAGATCTTTGAAAATGTCTGTTGAGAACGGCAAAATCAATCTACAAGTTAGTACAAATGATGGAAGCTTTGCTTATGAAGAGTTAGACGTTAATTATTCTGGCGATAAAATTGAAACTGGTTTTAACTCGCGATACCTCCTTGATGTGATTGGTCAAATTGATAAAGAGGAAATGATTATGAAGTTAAAAGATGGTTTCTCGCCAGTTCTGCTTGAAGCAAAAGATATGCATGCAATTTTTGTAATAATGCCAGTTAGAATTTAGAATTTTCTAAATGACTAAAATAAGCAAAATTTTACTTACAAACTTTCGTAATTTCTCACAAAAAAAGTTAAATTTCTCTAAGAAACTAGTTTGTCTTTTTGGTGAAAATGGTGTTGGAAAAACAAATATCCTAGAATCAATAACACTTCTTGGTCGCTTTTCTTCTTTGCGAGGTTCTGATTTTGAAGAAATGCTTTTTTCAAAAGATGAAAATTTAGCAAATCAATTCAGTATTTACTCAGAAATTTTAGATCACGACTTTATCGAAAAAGTTGGTATTTCTTTTGATAAAGTAAAGAAGAAAAAAAACATACAAATTAATGAAGAGATTCTTACTTCAAAAAGACAAAGCGAACTGAAAAATCAGTTTATAAATGTTATTTATCTAACCCCTCAAATTGAATCTCTTTTTATTCTGGGTAAGAGTGAAAGAAGAGATTATCTTGATAAGATAGTAGCTGATATTGATTTTAATCATAATTCGCGAATTAACGACTATAAAAAGCTTTTGAAAGAAAGGTTACTAATTTTACAGAAATATAAATTTAATAATCAAAAACAATCTGCCAATAAGTGGCTTGATATTATTGAAGATAAAATTGTTGAGACAGGAATTGCAATTGCTTCTGCACGAATAGAGGCGGTTGATTTTTTTAACAAAGCGATTAATTCTTTTTCATCAAATTTTCCAAAGACACAGTTGCAAGTTACAGGTGATATTGAGCAGATGGTTATGAGACAAAGCTCTGTTTTATTAGAAGAATTTTATAAGCAGAAGTTAAGAGAAAATCGTGAAGTGGATTTAGAAAACTTTAAAACTAATTTTGGGGTTCATCGTAGTGATTTTGATGCTGTTTTTGTACTTAAAAAAGTTTTAGCCACTAAGTCTTCAACTGGTGAGCAAAAATCAATTATGATTTCAATTACCCTGGCACGAGCAAAAATTTCAGCAATATATAAAAATCAGCCGACAATATTAATTTTTGATGAAGTTGTTTCTCATTTAGATGAAAAAAGAAAGAATGATTTGTTTGAGGAGATTAAAATGACTAATTTACAAACTTTTTTCAGTGTAACATCTAAAAGTTTGATTCCACAGCACTATTTGGAAAACGATGTAATGGAGTTTGTTGAAGTTATCTAACTTTTGGAATACTAAATTGAAAAGTAGTTTGTTATCAGAAGTAATGTTGAAGTGATACAGATCAATAATAAAGCAATAATTACTTTAATTGCAATTTTAGCCTTAAAGAAATCAAATTTAATCTCTGATAACGTCAGAAGGTAAATTCCTCCAATTATGACAATTGTGAAATGAAGTAAAGCTATATAGCCATTATGGAATGAATTTGCTAGAGAAAATAAAGCATATAAAAAAATTACAGGAATAAGAAATTTTGATAGTAATGGATATTTATTTTCTGAATCTTGCATCATAGTTAAAATAATCAATATTGAATTCTCACTACAATTGATAATTAAAATGAGAATAACAATTTATACTAAAATAGTTTTAGTTTTTCATATTCAAAAAAAACCCCTGTCACTT